>JAAYJI010000357.1 GCA_012523015.1 Candidatus Hydrogenedentota bacterium | reverse complement strand
GTTTAGATCAATCCACGTGATGAGCCGATCCCATGCCTCTTCATCAAGGCTCACGCCGTAGTGTCCTTTTTGAAGAAGCTGCACCAGTTCGCTGGTGTCGGCGTGCCATTCCATGGGCTTTTGCAAATGATAATCACTTTCAGGGCCCGGACGCCGCACATAAGGATGCAGCGCAAGATAGGATTGATGGAAATTCCCTTCGCCTTTTTCCGCACGGTGGGAGAAATCGGGGCGACCGTCCGTTATGGGTTCAGCGCCGAGACAGCCCACACAGTGCCGATCAAGGACCGGCTGTACTTCATGGCGGAAACTGAAGCCCCGCTCCTTACCGTACCAAGGCATAATGGTATCGGGGGCACGGCGAGCGGCACGGTTGAACTGTACGGCTGCCGTCGTATTCTGCGGTTCATGGCAGCCCACGCAAGACAGCACCTCTCCGGGCATGGCGGTGAACCAGCTGCGCATAACCTGTACTGCTTTGTTTTCAGCGTCCAAAGGCTGCACGGCGATCGGCGTATTAGCAGGTACTTGGAAGTAGGCGGAACCATCCTCTGCCACAGGCACTGTACCGAGGATGCGGTGTATATCCCAAGGTCCTTCCATGCCGACATGTTGGTGACCGCCAATGTGCGGATATCCATAGTGGAAAGAATAGAGGCGCAGTTTTTTGACGGTATCGCGCGGTACATTCGCCAGACCGGGGCCCTCATAGACATCCATTAGGTACACGGTTGCATCAGTGCGCGCCAAGTTGACGCGGTCGGGGATGGCAGGCGGTGTGGGCTGAGCGCGCAAAGGCAAGGGCTCGTACATGTCGTAGCCCGGTTCTTCGTAGAGCAGCAACATATTATCGAAACGGTCAACCAGATAGAGCCCCAAGGCTTTGTCGGGCTTGAGCCGTGCTGATACCAAGAAAAAGGAGTCGCTAAGCGGGAAAGGATGAATAAACTGAGGCCAGCTGTTTTGCACCAGTTCATCGGCAATGACCGGTTCGACGGGCTGCCCATAGCCGGGGATACGCTGTACCACGCCCGACGCCTCATGACGCCCTTTCGCCGGATCCAAAATAACCAGTTCTCCTAAGCGTGCAATCCCATGATGGCCCGATACAATGGTTACCACTTTCGTCGGATCGTTGGGGATGGGTCGCGTATAAAACATGGAATTGGGCCAAAAAGAATTGCTGCCGTAGAATTCCACTTGGTTTGTACCGTCGGGATTCATATGAAAAAGGAGCCGTGAGAAATAGTGGGGCGTGTCAGAATACTCCCACCGTGAATAGAGGATCCGGCCGTTGTTCAAGACCGTGGGGCACCAGTCATGATCTTGATCAAAACAGAGCTGGCGCACATTGCCGCCGTCGGCGTCCATACTATAAAGATTCGCTACGGCATCACTGCCTGTCACACAAGGAATGCCTTGTATACAGCGGGTTGAATCAAAAATGATTCTTCCGTCGGGCAAATAACAGGCATCATAATTATCAACATCCGATTCTAGGCCGGGGGTCACCTGACGCAGCCCGGTACCGTCGGTTGCCATTTCCCATATTTGCCAGCGATCATGGGATCCGAGCATAGAAAAGAGCATTTTATCGCCGTCGAAATGAAGATCTATATCAGCAATCAGTATATCTTGATCGGGTCTGAATAGGCGGCTGGGCTTGGCGGCTTCTTTAAAAGCATCCAAGACGACGATCTCATTGTCATAGCCTTTGCGGGGCAGCGAACAGTTACCCTGCCAGTTTTGCGGCAGTCCTGCACGATTCACGGAACGGCGGATCAACATAACCTGATCGAAGTCTAGGAGCGGATTGGCAAGCAGCGCCTCACGATGGAGGCGGACAAGCGCATCCACAGCTTCTTTCATTTCAAGAGTCGATTCCCTTCCTTCTTCACGAATTTCCTGAAACAGACGTTCAATAGTGTCCAGCTGCTGCAGATATTTGTCGCCTTTTTTATAGCTATCCGGGTAGCTTTCACTGAGATAGATAATGGCACGGCGTAAAGCAGCGCGGTCGATTTGTTCCAAACGATGCATTCCGTCACGCACGGCGCAGGCACGGGCGTACAAGTCCAATCGTTGTAAGGTATCACTTTCGCCGTCAGACAGCTCGGCAAATTCTTGTTGCAACGCTGCATCTCCGGGCGCACTTTGATCCAATACATGGCTGATTAGACTTAATTCCAATGTTTTCGGATCTTCACTGCTAAACCATGTTTTGCCGCCTGCTTCGGCAAGGTCAGATTCTAAGCGTATGGCTTCGGCAGGATAATCTTGTTTAAATCGTTGCCACAAGGCGGCGGTAGGATCATTGGCCGCGCCGAAATAGAAACCGGCATCTCCGCCTACATTGTAAATGCGTAAGAGTAGCAGATTATCACCGGTTTTCAGCGGTAAATCAATGAGTTCTTGGTTCGGTGCCGCAATCCTTGCCACATCACGGGACAGGAGCAATTCGCCGTTTAACCACAGTTTCATACCGTCATCGCTGCCCACTCCCGCGTGCAGTGTTTGCGCTGTGTCAGCGTGAATGATCCGCGCCAAATAGATAGCCGATTGAGCAGGACATATTAATTTTTGTACGACCCCGTCACCGAAGCTTTGATGATGAAACCACAGTCGTTCCCCTTTTTTGCCCCGTTGGTTAAAAGATAGCTCTTCTTCGGGAAAGGCGCTGTCGTCAAAGGAGTCTGCCGGCAGCGGCGCTGTATAATGCCATGTGCCGAATTGAAGTCCGGCAAGACCGCTGTCCTTCGCAAGCCACTGGTGATAATTGGCGCGTGTTGCATGGAGCGTTTCCTGCCACGTTGCGCCCTTGCTGTAAAGGGCGTCTTCCGACCGGGCATGCGCACAGCTAGTGGATATTATCGCTCCCAGAAGAACAAAACATAAAAACAGTCCTACCGTCTTTCTCATCATAAGAAACCTTTCAGAATTAGTTATGCGTTTAGTATACCAGTCTTCCTGTCTTTGACGCACCGAAAGAAACGAGTACAAAATATTTTTATGTGCTAAATACGCTGGGGTGAAATTTCATGGAGATGTCGTTCGGTTTCGATGTGAAACATGGGGATGTTATGTTCTGCAAGGAGCTTGGACGCGTCATTATAGTGGGTTCCTGCGTCAATGAGAAACACGGTTACATTAAATCCGTACTGTTTCATCAGGGCAAGGGTAAGCGCGACTCGATCCGTGATTTGTCCGGTCACCGGCAGGAGCGTCGCGTCTCGGGGCAGATTTCGCGAACCGTTCACGATGAGATCCGCCAATTGGAGATGTTGTCCCGGCACGACTCTTGCCAGATTCTCAATAATTTTTTGCGCTTGGTCAATGCCGCGGGCAGTCAGGACTGTGAGCGGGTTGACACGGGTATACTGTGCCTCCTGCTCAAGGAGTGCGTCCATCTGAAAGCGGTTGGATGAACTCCAACTCTCGGTCTCATACTGGGCGATTTCGGCGGCGTCGCGGCCGTTGGTGAGGAGCCCAACCTGTTCGCCTGAGAGCTGAAGCAAGTAGGCAATGGAAGCAGTGGTCGTGATGGCGAGTTCCATGCGCGCTTCCCGCTTTTCAGGGACATAGCTGTCTTCGTGCAGGTCAAGGATAAGGGTTCCCCCTGAAACACTGCTGGGATCAAAACACTTGACCTGAAGCCGGTCCGTCCGTGCCGTCGCTTTCCAATGGATACTGTTCAAGGGGTCGCCGGGAACATATTCTCGGATAGTGCTGATTCGCGTCGGATCGGTATAGATGCGGTTGGTGATACGAACCGGTCCCTGCGGGCGTCGTGCCGCTACATTGAAAGTTTCGATATACGCAATCGTAGGCAGCACCGATACGTAGTCCCGCGTTTCGCCGCTGCGAAAACGTTTGTGCAATCCGAAGAAATCGCCTGACTCGTAAAGGATAGGGCCGATGCGGTGGTAGCCTCGTCGGGGACAGGTGAGCTTATAGCGCAAGGACACCGATTTGCCGGGCATGAGAATGGAAAGACGTTTATTCAGTCCTTGTCTGGGGAAATCGGATGGATAATCATCTTCCATAAAGAGCCAAGGAATGGGCCATCGCTGCTTGTTGGTGATCAGTATGGACACTTCCAGCTCTTCGCCTTGCCACAGTTGGAGACGATTGATGGAGCGTTCGCAATGGAGTCCCTTCAAGAAAAAGGAGGAGGAGACATAGGCGCTCACCACCAAGATCAAGAAGGCATAGAGACCAAAGGCCATGTAGGGACTGCGAAGTAAAAAAGCAAGGAAGAGAACGATACCGGAAATTGCAAGCAAGACAAGGCTGGAGCGCCACCCTTCTTTATCTGTCTGCGGGCTAGGGTTGGGTATGGTGGAGTTAGGGCGCATGGCTGTTTACTTTGCATTGAAAAACTTGCGCAAAAGCTACCGTGAAACGGTCCATAACCTCTTCCATGGGCGGACAAGGCTGGAGCAGCCGTGACAGTGTAGTGACTGCTTTATCTTTGATGCCGCAAGGGATGATGAGCTGCCAGTGTGCTTCATTGGGCGCAACATTCAGGGCGATGCCGTGCCAAGTGACCCATTGGCGCACCCCCACGCCGATGGCGGCAACTTTAGCGCCCTCTACCCACACGCCTGTATAACCCTCCATCCGTTCCGCTGTCACGCCGTAGCTGTGGAGCAGCGTGATCAGTGTTTCTTCGAGAGCGCGCAAATACCAATCAACGGACAAGCGCCATTCGTTCAGATTAAGAATGGGATAAGCGACTAACTGTCCCGGACCGTGATAGGTCACATCGCCGCCGCGATCCGTCTCCACACAATCGACGCCCGCCGCTGCCAGTGTTTCTTTATCGGCGAGGATATGTTCGACACGTGCGCGGCGACCCAGCGTGATAACAGGGTTATGTTCGAGGAGAAACAAGGTATTCGGTGCTTCGCCCGTCCGCACCGCCTCATGCACCCTGAGCTGTTCTGCAAAGAGTTCTTGATACGATACAGGATGAGTTCGTTTTATAAGGCGTACTTCTTTCATGGCTGCTCAATTATGGTGAAGTTTCAGGCATGGCGCAATAGCTTTAGAATGATCTCAATGTGTTTTTCTAACAGATACACCAATGAGTATATAAAACCTGAGTGAATAGGGCAAAGCCGAATTTCGTGCCGCCAACCGAAGGCTGAGGGACACGGGGTTTTTATTGGTATTCACAAACATTTTATGACATGATTACGGATCTTCCTTCAAATTAAGAATGGTCTTTAGTTTATGAAAATAAAGAAAGAATTAGTAGTCGTATTCATTGTGACCGTCCTGGGTATACTGGTAAATACGCTTTATCTGTACAGCGTACCGGAGCCGCTGGAGAATCGGTATCAGGCACAATTGTCGCATTTGTATCCCGCCGTGTTTTTTGCTGCCGGTCATGGTATGGGTACAGCAGATGTGGAGCAGATCGAAGGCTTGCCCGACTTTATCTTTGGGCAAAGCGACCGCTTTGACACCGCCCACATTCCCGCTGATATAGAATTGGCGCCTTTGAAATCACGCGCCGCAGCACACTTGTATTTATTGTATGCGGTGGGTTGGATGTGGCGCTGCTTCGGCGTATCTCTCAATGGACTTATCTTCTTCCTGATACTTATGCGTACCCTGAATCTCATTTTGATTTACGGCATGTTTCGGCTTGTTGTCAGAGATTTTGCAAGTGCGGCGCTTGCCTTGCTCTTCTGCCTGTCCCCTTACATGTTGTACGAAAATACACTGATCCAGTATCAGGTGCGTGCCCCTTTTTTATTTTTCAGCCTTTGGATAACCCTTCTCCTCATTACACGTCCTTGGCATCGGTGGATGCTCATTGGGCTGTCGGTTGTGTGGGGAATCATCTTAGGCATAAGCGTCGGCTTTCGCTATGAACTTGTAACGTACCTTCCTCCCGCACTGTTAGTCCTCTTCATTTTGACGAAGGTGAACACAAAACAGCCTTTCCTCTATCGTGCTGCGGCAACGATCTTGTGTATGGGCTTTTTTCTTTTTTGCTCCTATCCGATTTTATTCGGACATTCTATCATCACCTATCATTCCCCCATGCACACAGTTTTGCTGGGATTGCGCCCGCAAGTGGAATATAATTTAGCTTTTGATGAATCTTCTTACGAGGTGATGCCTAATGTAATGATAGGGGATTCCGCGGCCTTGGCGCTTGTCTCAAGCTATGCCCGGCGCAAAGGCGTCGAAGATTCCCTCATTAATAAGGAAAGCGCCGAATACGAACGTTATGAAGGCAATAAGGATACAAATCTACTTTTAGATCCGTATCTCCTATTTAATGGGGATATATATGCAAAAGCTGCAGACAGTCTGGTGTATCAGATTTTATGGCTGTTACCCAGCGACTTTGTATGTCGGGCTTGGGAAGCGGTGGCGGCAATTCCGCGGCAGTTCGACGATATACACCGGCTATTTGTCAAAGACCATGAAAAGTTGTCCCTGTGGCTGCGAATCAATCTTTTGATTCAAGAAAAAGCTGCCGTCCATCTGAAGCAATGGGGACTCCTGTATCTGATCCTTGTCCTTGTCGTATACAGTTCCCGACACCTATATGAGGCGTTGGTGCTCACGGCTGTATTGGCATGGTATGGCGGCTATCCGAGCATCATGTTTGCACCCGGCACCGGCGTTTATTTTGTCTCTGTGGTATCTGTTTTTGCCGTCATCTGTTTTTGGAAATGGTTATTCACGTTGATGGTCAAAGTCGTGAATAAGGAACGGCGCCGATCCTTTTTAAAAGATGCGCCTTTCCTTACCGAACGGAAAGAGCCAATCGTAAAAGCTCTGTGCTATGTGCTTATTACTGTGACGGCCATTATCGTTCCGGCAGCCGGATTGCGTGCGTGGCAAACGAAACAAGTCCATCAACTCGCCAATCAAATTGAAGCCTACCCACGGTATCCTCTAAGCCTGCAAGAGGAAATAACGGATCATACAGCCATGTTCAAACCGAAAGAACCGCTGCCGGGACTGACCCCGCCACAACCGCCGGGGGTAGGCGAAACGGCATGGGAATATATGGTTCTCGCACTGGACACCCATGGATGTGATATCCCGGTTACGATTCACTATGATCAGCGCAGGGTTCTTAATGACTATAGCGAGACCGTTGTAATCCATGGTGTTCATGACGGGGAGGCCGGGCGGGTTCTCTTTTTTTTCCCCGTCTACGAGCTTGATATCTCCTATAAACCCGAACTTTGGCGCGATTTTAAACGAGCCTATCCATATTTTTCCGGGGATCCTGATGACCCGCGCCCTGTCGAAGAACAGGAATGGTGGTTGCCGGGCAAATTTGAAGGTATTTCCATAGCTGAAAACTATCAATCGCAGGTTGCGGGCTTATATAGGGTTGAAGTGGACGAGGACTTAGAGATTCTGCCATTTATGCAAATACCACAACTGCGCGAAGAAATACGCCCCTATAAAACCGGTTATTTGGAACGTGCCGTCCGCAGCATGAAACGATAATTTTTCTGCTGCCTCCTTTCCTCATACAAAAAATAATCTCTTCCTACCTCCCCGCACAGCACGAATCATAGCTCTCGCAGTAACTTTTTCCTCTTGTGGAGTGTTCCCTATCTATATAGTGCAAACAAAATGAACAATCTAAAATTATTTTGGTAATTTTATCTTTTTGTACCTGACCTTTTCGTTTTGTGGTAAACTTAACACTACATATTACAACTGAATGATTACAATAAAGAGTTTTTGGGTTGTCATGCTTCACGCACTGATGTTCCGTATTGGTGTTGAATCATGAAAAATCGTTTTGTTTGTACTTAATTGAGTAGACGGGTGTTGTTCGTTGCATTTTGTTCTGCAACGGGATTGCAAACATGCGGCTATGCCGATAGGGGATTATCGTCATGGGAAAGAGGAAGTGTTATGAAGACACAGGGGTAGTGGATTTGTCTGCGCAGCATCGGCAGCAATTTGCCTCGTACTATGCAGAATTGCGGCGGATGGCTTGGGTGTTTTGTCTCGGTCTCGCCATTGCACTTTCTATTGAGTTCTTCGGTCGGATACTATTTCTTTTTTTTAATGTACCCGTCTATTTTTTCTTCTTTTTCAGTGCTGTAGCCTTGGTTATTTTTGGGAGCGTTGCCACGTATATTCTCTTTCGCCTGCGCAGTTCAACCTTAGTGAGAACGTTGATTTGTTGCGGTGTGGCGGTGATTATTGTATCTCAAGTTTATGATGTCCTCTTGTCTTGGAATCTCTTTCCTCTTCTGGGTTTCGTGCAGGAAAACAGAGTTACTCAATTCATTTTAAGTATTTTATTTGCAACCGGTTTTACGGCGGTGTTTGCCAGCTTCTACATCTCTATTTTTGAAACACATCGCGCAAAAATCGAAGCAGAGTACCGCCACTACTTGTTACAGGCCGAGCAAGAAGAACGCAAAAAGATTGCTGCCCAGTTGTACGCCAGTCAACAGGCCTTGCGCACCTTAATCGAGGCGAATCCGGAATCGCTGCTGTTGTTGGACACAGACTATAACATTGTTGTGTCTAACTCCTCCGCTCATGAACGGCTTGCCGGCGGCGATCCTGCCCTTGAAAATAAGAGCCTTCTTTCGTTTTTTACGGCGGAGCAGACTGCACTGGTTCACAATTGTTTTGAAAAGGCAAAAAACGAAGGATCCATATGTCGTTTTGAAATGGAACGTTTTGGAAAGATTTATGACTGCTGTCTATGTCCCATCCAAGACGAAACAGGCCGTATTCAACAATATGCCTTTGTAGAAATTGATATTACGGCGCGAAAGGAAATTGAGCGGACGCAGCAGAGTCTGACCGAGTATTTGGAACAACAGATTCTTACCCGCACAGAAGATCTGCGCCAAGTAACGAAACGGCTGGAAGACGCACTTACACTCAATAAAGAATTGATCACCGTATCGCCTGTTGGGATTGTTGCCTTTAACGATGAAGGCTTCTGTGTGGTGGCAAATGCCGCGGCTGAAGAAGCACTTAATTTATCGTTGGAGGCATTTTTCGAAACGAATTTTATGGATACCATTAACTTGATCTATCCACAATTGGGTGAGGCGCTCGACATAGCCTTGAAAACGGAAACCCGCAGCAAAGGTGAACTTCACATCCGTTGTGAGGATTGCGGCCCTGTTTATAATGAATATTTTCTTTCTCCTTTTCAAAGTGAAGATAAGGCGCACGTGCTGCTCATACTCAAGGACGTTACAGAACAGAGGTTGGCAAAAGCCCAGCTTGAAAAAGAAAGACAATTATTTGAAAATGCTAAACGCTTGTCGGAGTTAGATATTTTGACCAGCAGCATTGCCCATGAAATCAAGTCGCCTCTCAGCATCATTCTAATGGGTACGCAAAGCATACAGCACTTGATGGAAGAGTATCCGCCCGACCGGGAGATGATGAACCACTCTCTAAAAATTATTGATCGTAACGCCTACCGTTCCTTAGATATTCTTCAATCCCTCAGCTCGGTATGTCGTATGGACAACCATGCGCCCCATTACGAGGCGTCTGCTGCAAAACTTGTTCACGATGCGGTGTCCATGTGTCCCTATCGCTTATATGAAAATGACATTGTTTTACACCTTTCTTGTGATGACAGTTTGTCTTGCTATTGTCAGCCCACCCAGATTACCCAGGTACTCCTCAATTTGCTGAACAATGCCCATGAAGCCGTCGCTGAACTGGAAGAAAAATGGATACGCCTTGAGGTCGTCCGGAGTCTGACAACGATATTGAGACAGTTCCTGTAACTATTTAGGGAGCAATCTGTGCTCCGTTCAACTTTTTTACGCCCTTCGGGCCTGAGTTTTTAAGGCATGGGGGTCTATCAATCCGATATGC
>JAAYJI010000356.1 GCA_012523015.1 Candidatus Hydrogenedentota bacterium | reverse complement strand
TTACTCCTCATCCCCCCATACACATCGGATCGAAAGCCGACGATGCCTAAAAAAACGCAAAAAAAACGGTGAGACCGCCTTATGCGGACTACCTAACAAAAATCGTAGAAAGTCCTATTGCCGCTGAACTAAGACATTCTCATGACCCGGAATTTACCTATATTTGCGTTTATTCGCGTCTAAAAAAAATATTCAGTTTCTTGACTTTAAGTTATATCAATGATATAATTGCACTAGAAGGATTATAATAACTACCCAAAGTGCTTTTGTGTGTATAGATATAAGTTATAGTGTCGATTCACTCTGAGAATCATTTTATGATTCTGGTTTTAGGTAACACAGAGGAATACTATTCATTCATAAGCTATACGCATTTGTTTGGAATACTGAATGAGAGCTGTTAGCGTGTTTTCAGGAGAAACATGACCCGCAAAAAAAACAAGAAGGAGAACAGAAACGATGACCCATTTCACAAGAAAACCCATAGCGACGGCGATGGTGATCGCCATGGCTGTAATATCCGCAATGAACGGTTGGGGAGATTGTTTATGTAAAGACCCTGATACCGGGGAGTTGTTGATGGATATTGGGGGCAAGGCGATTGCCAACACTCTCAATCTCGTATATCCTCCTTGGTATATACCCTACGAAGATTGGGACTATAACAAGGACGGCGTCTTAGATAGCGCCCAATTTGCGCTGCTCACCGAATTACTTTGTCTGGATACGGTTGAAATCGTTCATACCTTCGGTCCTGTCACCCCCGTGACCGTAAAAAAAATCCAGGATGATTTCGAAGGGAATCGTGCTTTAGTGAAAACGCTGTTAGGTGAATTCGACGAGATCCTCGATTTCTTATTAGATGCTGCGCCCTTGGCAATCAGTATTAGCGATCAGATGGAAGCGCCTGTGAACGCAGCCGCTTTAGCGGAAGTCATTGAAAACGACGCGTTTAAAAATGGCAGCGTACCGCTTACTTGGGCGGGGCTGACCTATTCTAATCTTGCCGAATTCTTATTTAAAGCCGGCGACGGGGCACTCTATCACCAAAGCCACGGTCATCTTCCCTCCATTGAAGGTACCTTTAACGAATCCAATCAGGCAGTTGCCTGTGTTGGTGCCGCCATGCTGAGCGTGGCGACTCCTGACCTCGTCGACAAAGCCATGAACAACACGTGGTACAAACGCTTTGAGCGGGGCGTTGCGCTCAAAGATTTAGATTGGGCGTATTTGCAAGCCAAATTTGCTTTGGATGCTGACGATATTGAAAGCATTGAAGGGATTGCCGAAGAAGTGGCTGATATCGCGGAAGAATCGGGAATCGACGAAATTCCTTCTTTTGAAGACGGTGATTTTGTCGAAATTGCGGAAATCTTAGGGGATGCCGTCTGGGGTGAAGACGGAGAAACCCTTGCAGAACTGCTTGATGCTGCCGGCGGCGACGTCGAAAACTTTGTTTACAACTATTTTGTCGTTGCTGAGTATTGCCCGGACTACGAAGACTTTGAAGTCGCCGGTGACGCTATTGCCGGAGCCATCAAAGTTTGGGACAGCGCCGGCAACTATACCCAATTCCACAATTACTATGCTTGGGATTTGAACGAGGATGGGCTCGCCGATCATTTACAAATCAGCATTCTCGCGAAACTGCTCTGTTTGAACCAGAATGAATGTGAATCCCTGCCCTTCGTAGATGCGCAGGCACTCCAAGATACTTGGGAATTGAACTTCGGAACTGCTCAATCCTTAGTCGGCGATGTCGCTGATTTCTTGAATGAAGAAGATATCTGTAGTCGAGATATTGCGGCATTGGTGGATAAAGTCGCTGATGCCGTAGACGAAGTTGCCGATGAAATGGAGGTGGATCATGGCAGTGAACTGTTGCCGCCTGAGCTTTTCGGTGGTTCTGTACCGGCGGAATGGGCCGGTAAGACTTTTAATGACCTTGCAGTATACCTGAAAAAGGCTACCCTGAGCATGCGTAAACATGCAGCCGACGCTGACGCTCTTGTGACGCAACTTTGTT
>JAAYJI010000355.1 GCA_012523015.1 Candidatus Hydrogenedentota bacterium | reverse complement strand
CCCAAGGACTGGCGGGAACACTCCAATTAACCGAAGATACGCTGGATGTGAATCCGCTCACTGCAAACATATCCGACAAAGCCTTCGTGGCACATGCTGCCTATAACCTGAAGGACGGCTCTATCTCCGGCGAAATTGCGGGCACCTTAACCGAAATAGAAAAGACACCGCTTCATCATATAGCAAATAACCTGTGGATCGGCGGGAATATCGGTTTTCAAATCAACGGAAGCTACAAGCCCGGCGGCGCCGTTGAACTGGCGGCATCCATGGATGTAACGCAAGGGCTCGTTGCCTTTGAATGGTGGCTGCGCAAAATCCCCGGGGTGGGCGCTTTTATTAAAGAAATAAGCGTATCCATCGTTCCCGGTAAGACGCTGAAAATACTGGGAGAAGCCTATATCGAAGACACCCATATTTTGGGTGATTTTGAATATGGACGCCACGAGGACAAATGGAAGGTGAAAAGCATCCGTGTTGATGTGCCCCACCTAGAAGTGAACAGCGCGGGCAAATGTATTAATATTCCCTACACAATTAGCGGCGGCTCATGTACCGGAGGTTTCTTCCAAACCACCGCAGCAGGCAACATTCCCGGCGATAAAATAGATACCTTGGGCGGTGTATTTGATGAGGGGAATTTTTTGGCGCAAGATGGGGTGACGCCGCTGCAGTGCCGAGATGCCAAAGTACAGGTTACCTTGGACACCATCCAAGGTCAACCCAGAACGGCAGTACTCTCCGTGAATAGTGCCCAAGCAACGGTGCCTCCCTTTGGTGAAACCTGGCTCCTTCCTTTGGGTTCCGATGACCCTGAATATACAGACGATTTCGCGATTCAATATTTCGAAGAAGAAAAGATTCGGAAAGAAGAAGCAATCAAAAAAGGAGAAATGCTTCCTGAGGACGAAACCAGAACATGGACCTTGCTCCTTCATACGGATTCGATTGTCATGATGCCTTGGGAAGGACATAACTTCGACGCTGAAGTATTGATCGACCAAGAAAAAACAGCCTTTCGTTCATGTACCGCTGATATAGGTTCCGGTCATGCCGAAGGCACATATATCATGGAAAAAGAAAGTAAGATCGCTACGCTCACGGCACAGGCGAAAAACATCCCCGCACGCTATCCTATACGTCATCTGGAATTACCTGAGATCTTGGAAGGAGAATTATCCGGACAAGTGACCTACACCATGAATCAGGACAAGCCCAAAGAAACGCTCCACGCCGAGGGCGATTTTGTAATCACCCAAGGCCATTTTCTTGCCGACCCGCTCCGTGAAACTTTCAAACATGCCTTTAGCGACGCTTTCGCAACCTTACATCCCGCTGCCCTCCAATTCGACCGAGCATCTTCCTCTGTTACCATTGAAGGCGATCATATCCATACGAAAGATCTTCTCATTCAAATGCCGGGAATGAAAATTAATGGTAACGGTTTATGGATTCTCGACGGAGAAATGGATTATAGGGTGGATATTGCTGTGACTCCCGACTTAGCAGAACAGCTTCCCATATTACGAGAAAGCTTTAATGTGCAAGGCTATCGAATGACCCAACGTGATATCGAATTGGGCTTCCGCATCACCGGTCCCACCTTTAACCCGGTCGGAGAATTGGCGGATTTGCCGCATATCGGTGTCACCCTCGTAAGCGGCGCGGCAGAAATGACAGGTGAAGCCATGAAACTGCTGGATACACCGCGCCAGATGCTCCTTTCCATCTTTCGAGTTGGCGGCGGTATCCTGGGCGCCACACGAACGCAGCAACAGCAGATGCAGGAGAAACACGAAAATTCAGGCTCCGAAAAAGTGCGGCGACGCCGATAGACTTAAGACGTCAATCCAACTATGACCTTGCCCTTTCATACAGACCATGAAAGCATCGCCATGGATGGTGATACAAGAAAGGGCACTGTGGACGCTGAACTGATCTACCCTTACAGAACAAAGAGACAGGCGCCGATTAAAAACAATTCAATGTAGAGATGGATCAAAAAAGGAAGCAGCATATTCTTCCGTTTCATACTCCACAGCGTCAAGACCACGGAAAAAACGCCCATACCCAGTGCCTCGATCAGCGGCTTTTGGAGATGGTAGAGTACTTCCGAAAGGGGGATCAACACCCATCCCCATGTTGCATACTTTCGGACAGCGATGCGCAGCAGCTCATAGCGATGCAAAAACTCCCAGCCCAAAATCCACGATACCATCCATACCAAGGAACGCATCGCAATTGTTGAGCGCGACTCCCAAGATAAAGCTGCTTGGATGAGGTAAGTTTGCCGCAGTGATGGAATGAACGCAACGCTTAGTACGGATAGAGAACCAAGACCCAAAAAGACGGCAAGCAGCATCCAATCGACCCTCTTCCACCCCCGGAAGGAAAACCAAGACCATTCCATCTTTGGCAGACAAAAACAAAAAGGGATAAGAAACCAAAAGAGGAATTTGAAGAGGTCAAAAGAATTCCAAGGCGAGAAAGACAGCCAATTCGGCACCTGCACGTTTAGAACACGCCAACAATCTACGGGATGCCACCGAAATACAGTCCAATCGATGAACCACGAAACACGAAGAGACGCCAAGGCGTCCACGGTCAAGACGACCGCAACATAACAAGTAATCCCCAACAACAGCAGACCGGAATGGGTCTTCTTCTGAAGCGCGCCCTCTTTCGTATCAAGTTTTGCTGGGATCATGACGGCTATATTTTTTCTTTTCCGGCCATGGACACAAATCCCAACAAGGACATTCGCCACATTTCGGACTGCGCGCATGACATAAGGCACGACCGTGATGAACCATATATTGTGAATACATAGTCCATTGTTCTTCCCGCCAAAGGGCTCTCAAATCTATTTCGATCTTTTCAGGATCTTGTTGCTTTGTAAAGCCTAGACGATTGGAAACACGTCGGCAATGGGTATCCACAACAACAGCAGGCATATGGAAACATTCACCGAGCACAGCATTGGCGATTTTCCGACCGACGCCCGGCAATTCCAATAAGGCTTCCATGCTCTTGGGCACCTCTCCCCCGTGCTCTTCTAATATCTTGCGCGCACTGCCCCGTATGGAACGCGCTTTTTGGTTATAAAAACCGCAGGAATGAATATCTTTTTCCAAGGTTCCCGGTTTCGCATCAGCAAAATCATGCAGCGTTTTATATCGTTTAAAAAGATCTTCACATACAATATTTACGCGCGCATCAGTGCATTGTGCCGCGAGAATGGTCATGACCAACAATTCAAAAGGAGAACGAAAATCTAAGGTGCATTTGGCATCGGGATAGGTCTTCTCCAAAATATCATACAACGCCAAAGCCCGTTCTTTTTCCTTCTTCGTGATTACTTTCTTTTTCGCCAACGCATAATCTCCTCAGCTGATTTGCAGTTTACGATACACTCTGATGTCAGCCCGCCTTTACGGGCAATTCCGAGTCCGAAGTATACGTTGATCAATCCTTCACTACGGTGTGCATCGGGGCCAATACTAAAGATAGCCCCTTTATCAGCCGCCTTATATAAGTGACGCCAGTCCATATCAAGACGATTAGGGTTGCCGTTGATTTCTAATGCTACCCCATTCGCAACAGCGGCATCTACAACTTTATCCACATGGACGGCGTAGCCCGGCCGCGACAATAAGAGACGCCCGGTCATATGGCCGATGACATCCGTATGGGGGTGTTCAATTGCTTTGATAAGCCTCTTTGTTGCCTCATCCACCGTCATTTCAGGAGCTTGATGTATGGAAGCGATCACAAATTCGAAGCGCGATAATACCTCAGTGCCATAATCTAAAGAACCGTCTTCGAGTATATCCGCTTCTATGCCTTTAATAATCCGAATTTTGGTGAGACGGCTGTTCAAGGCATCGATTTCCCGCTGCTGTGCATACGCTTTCTCTATGGGCATCCCTTGTGAGAGAACGTAATTTTGGCTGTGATCTGTAATGACTATATAGCTGTAGCCTTGCGTCTCGGCTTCAAGTGCCAATTCCTCAAGACTATCCTTCCCATCACTCCAAGTACTGTGACAGTGGATGATTCCCTTGAGATCTTTTTTCGTTATTAAATCCGGTGTTGCCTTCAAAGAAAATTCCCAATCGCCCTCTCGTAACTCAGGGGGGATAAAAGGCATTCCCAGCGCCTCATAGATTTCCTCTTCATTGGTACAAGGAATCCGACTCCCGTCGGAACGGCGCAATTCTTGACGCGTCAACACAAGACCGCGCTCAGAAGCACGCCCTTGAAGCATTTCAAAATGCTTATCGCTGCTTGAACGCTGCAATAAGGCAAAAGGCCACGCTTCGTCCCCAATCACTTCCAAACGGGCAGGAATATCCGATTCGGTGAGAACAAGACTACTGTTTTCCTCAACAGCAAGAATGCGGAGCGACGGGTGATAGCTGTGATAATGATTCAAAAGGGCTTTTCTATTGCGCGCCGCAGCCAACAAGGCGATTTCGGAAATAGTCTCCATAGAACGGCGCAATTCGCCTGTCACGGCTAGGTGGGTAATCTCCGTATAGGTAGCCAAATGGCGGTACAGTTTATCCGATTGTATCCAAGCATTATGAATGAGATAACGGCCTTGTTGCGCTTCCCAAAAATTAAGTGCTTTCAGAAAGTGTGCCTGTTGCGCTTGCCCATAGTCCCTGTGCTCTGCGATTTCGTGCCGCTCACAGGCGTGTCTCAAGGCAGCGCAAGAATCGATTCCTAAATGCTGATAAAGATGCTTGATTGTTTTAATCTTCATACCCGGCAAGGCATAGAGATCAAGCAGACTTTTCGGAAAAGCTGCGCGCATCGTTTCAAGAGGTGCGAAGCGGCCGGAAACTATCCACGCTGCTACCGCATTTTCAACCGCGGCGGTACTGTTGAGCGTTTCATGAAGTCTTCCATTGTTATAAAGCAGCTGAAGGGGCTCTTTCAATTTGTTTATAACTGAAGCTGCATGTAGATAAGGGTGCCTTTGAGAATTACTATGGCCTGCAATCTTCTGCCAAAATATTAATTCTTTTAAAAGACCGTAGAGACGGTAATTGTCGGTGAGCTGGGCTTTCCCGCTTGTGGCACGCATTGAAGTATTCGTCCGGCAAGTGGTCATACAATCTCCGGCACAACCCAAGGTTCACGATACGGGCGCTTTACATAACTATTGGCTTCGCTGTCGTCAATAAAGCCTTCAGTATCGGCGTCAATACTAAGTTTTCGCCCGGTACGATAGGCAATGTTTCCGTAATGAGCAAGCAAGGTGGAGCGATGCCCCAGTTCGATATCAGCGTTGGGTCTCTTTCTGCTGCGGATACAGTCCAAGAAATTACTGAGATGATCCGTGTTAGAGCGTTCAAAATAGCCATGCTCCACTTTTACGGATTTGCCGTCTTTGTCAAAGACCTCCCAGCCGCCGCCGTGACGACCCAGAAACATTATTTGTTCCGTGCCATAAATCTCTACGCGCGTGCCGCTGAAAGGCCAGTTGGGCAGCATGTCCAGATCGCGTACCTCCATGGGTGTCTTTTTCATATAAGGCGCCCACAAGGTCTGCTCAAAGACCATCGTCAACGTGTCAAACTCCCAATTAACGGTATGCGTATCAGGTGCCTCCTGCGCATCATCGAAATAGTGTTTGTTGCCGGCAGAACATACTTTTTGCGGTAAAGGCTGGTCGATCATCCAATGGGCAAGATCAATTTGGTGGACGCCGTCATTAATAATGTCGCCGCCCGAATACGCCCACAGCCAATGCCATGCATAATGAAAATGATTCTCATTGAAGGGGCGCAGTGGTGCGGGGCCTAGCCACATGTCATAATTCACACCGGCAGGCACTTCTTTGTCTTCTTTAAACGATACGTTACCGTGCCGTTTACTGTTCATGACACGGACAAAATGAACCTTGCCAAACTCTTTGGAATGAACATGCTCATAGGCCTTATGACAATACTCGGCACTTCGATTTTGTACACCCATCTGAACGACGCGCTCATACTTGCGCGCCGCTTTGACCATTTGCTGACCTTCCCAAATGCTGTGGGAGGCAGGCTTTTCAACATAGACATCCTTGCCCGCTTGGCACGCCCACACAGTACCCAAAGCATGCCAATGATCGGGAGTTGCCATGAGTATGCCGTCCAATTCGGGATCATCCAACATTTCTCGAAAATCTTGCATACAGACAGGGCGCTTGCCCGTGTGATTCTCTACGGCTGAAGCGCGTGGTTCAAAAAAATTGCTGTCCGGATCGGCCAGATAGCGTAATTCGACATCGGAACGCGTTGCCGCCAGGGGCGCTAAAAAACTGCCGCGCCCACGCAAGCCCATCAATCCCAAAATAACGCGTTCATTCGCGCCCAAGGCGTTTATGGAAAAACTTACCGGTGCAGCTGCTGCGGAAGCGAGAAGGGTATGTTTTAAAAAATCGCGACGGGTTGTAGAACTCATAGAATGCTCCCTTCTAAGAGGCTGACTGCAAAACATTTATACAGGAATCAGGGGAAATTCTTCAGCGGCGAATAAAGCATGAAACGCTCTTATTGAACCACGCCGATAGTCAAAAGCAAATTGGCATAAATACGTTGTTCGCCGGTGACAATCTGCAAACACGTTTCGGGACCGGAGGCTTCATCGTAAAATTCATAGCGGCCGTACCTGTCCAAATCAATTTTAGGCAGCAGTTGTTCGAATTCTTCAAAGATATCGGGCTCAAATCCATCTTCCGGTTCCATTACAGCGGCCTCTTCCACCGGAATCGCTGTGAGCAGCACACGCAGCACTTCCGTCACGGTGGGCATACCGGGAGTCAAATTGAGATAGACTAAAGAGGCATTTTCACCCAGCATGGTACTGGCGGGATAGTTGCCGTCAGCAATTAAAATCCGTGAACCGTGCCCCGCACTCGCAAGGGCTTCAAGGATTTCAGGGTGAATCAAGGTTTGTTTCAGCATAATCATTTCCTTTGTTAAAGTGACAATATATTTTGATTTGCAGGAACTATCATATCCCCGTTGCAGTCTTGAAAACAATTGAACCCAATAAAACACTTCATTACAGAACTCCTGCCGAAGTCTTTTTTCAGGAAAGGGTAGCAAGTCAAATTTGAACCTGCGGCAGGCAATCCGCAGAACTCAAGTGTGGGCGGCTCACGATATTTCCGGAATACAGCGATTATTTCTTGATTAATTGAAGGAGAAATCGTTATCTGATATTTTTTGTGTTGAGATAGCCGCCGTCCATCGGCACCAAGCCAGCCTTCAAAACTATAGTCATCGCTGTTGCATGAAGCCGTCAAATAGGTTTTGAGTCCCGATGCAACATAGTATCGGCCCGGCGGCGGATGAATACTGCCCTTCACAGGACTGTCAAGCATCAAGGTCAGGATACCGCCTTCGGTAGATAAACGTGGTTCTAATCGCTTATCCTGATCCAGTAGAAGATCAAGTTTCGTGTACTGGATGGTATCTTCTTCGTCACCAATCCATCCCCCAAAAAACATCCCTTGTCCAAGGACAAGCGATATGCTAAGCTTGGTTCCTTTCAAAAAAGAATACTGTCCCGGATCAACGGGAGCAAAATAACAGTTGTCAACAGAAGCGGGCAGAGAAAGATCCAACGCCGCGGTTTTTTCCTTCCCGGCTCTTCCGAAGTGAGCAATTAGATGCCGATCACAATCCATGACAAGAACCTGTTGCGGATCTATGCTGGTAATATCGCCGCTCCATCCCAAAAAGCACAGCTCCCCTCCGGAGGGCGGAAAAGCATATAAATCGACTTCCGCCCCATGCCGATAGCCGTGTGTCCCGGGCAAGGGCATGATCAAAGGAAGAACGCAGTCTTCCAATCCGACTGTCGTAATCGTGAGTTGGTGATCTGCTTTGAGAAAGGACGCCGTTACACAACGTTCTTTGTCCATGATTACAATCAATTCATCGCTAAGCGGGTTCGACTGAGGCGATAAATCCCCTTCCCAGTGAGAAAAGACTGAATCCGGACTTGCCTTAGCTTTGAGCGTTACCGTGCTGCCCTCAATGATGAATGACGGATTCTCCTCATTTATTTCGACCGTACCCACGCCTTCGCCTGTTGTCGAAAGATGAAGCCCATATAAAGGTAGTCCGTAGAATGCGGTGTAGCTCATAAACTCGTTTACTTCTTTTAAAACATAGGGGTTGTCAAAATATCGTTCACCATGGGAAGACATCCAATATTGAAAAGACTTATCAGATAAAGGCTTCGCGTAAAGAGTCGCTGCCGTACCTTTGGCTATGGTGTAGAGCCCTTGTGGGGGACTTGTCTCTGCGTTGGCGTCTGAGGCATCCACTCTAAACCAAAGGGCTTCCCGTCCAAAGGAAAGATTGACCTGTGTTTCTTCTTTTACTTCCAAGGGAAGAGGATTGTCAATAGAAAACACTTCGCTCCCGTCGCCGCGTACAATATGCCATCCACCAAATGCAAAGCCTTCAGAAGCTTGGGCTTTCAGCTCCACATGCATAGCTTGTGCCACATGATAGCTGCCCGGCGCGGGACTCATAGATCCTCCCCCCGTAGAACTCAAGACCAAAGGAAGGGTTTCATCCTTGATAAAATGCGCCTGTATATGACGATCCTTATTCATGGGCAACTGCAAGGTCATCGCCCGCCTATCAGAAGATTCAGGTAGATCACCTTCCCAATGATCAAAGGCAAGCGCTTCATGTGCGTGCAAAGAGGCACACAGCATCACGGTCGTATAATCACCGGCAAAGCCGTAGCTGCCCGGGGCCGGTGTCAAAGAGGATGCAGCCACCGTTTCAGCTTTGCCCTCCACCCAAGATTCCACGGTCAGCCGGGTTTGTGCATCACCAAAGTGCGCCGTAAGCTGACAATCTTCAGTCATGGCCACATAGATTTCCGGAGCAAGGGCTTGGGTATTCGCAGATTCTTTGGGGAGCCTTCCCGACCATCCGTAAAAAGCGGAATCTGAATCCAATGGAATTGCCTGAAGCGAAATTACTTGACCATAAGGAATGAGCGCAGTTTCTTCTTCGCTCTCAAAAGAAGGGATAACCCTTCCGCGTCCTTTGCCTTCCTCCTCTATGTTAAAAGAGAACTTCCGTTCAGCTTTTTCAAAAACGGCACGATACACCCCGTCAGTAACCGGGCAGACATAGAATGACAAATCGTCTTCATGGAGAGGGACGTGACAAATTTCGCCGGCTCCGTTTTCCCAATGTTTCAAGCGGCAGCCCGGCTCCGGCAGCGCCCAAATCCGCCATTCTAATCCGGCGGCAAGGGCGTAGGTACCACGTTCAGGCGCCACATTTCCCAAAGCGCTCCTGTCAATTTCAAGACAATAGCCTTCGCGCAGGAAAGTGGCGATCAAGACCGTGTCCTCCCGAAGAACGAAAGAATGTTCATAGTAGGGCGTTCGTTCTTGTATGCCGCTCGTTTGCGGAGAGACTTCAAACCATCCGGCAAAATAACTCCCCTCTTCGGGGCGCGCTTCCACATGAAGGTTTTTACCTGATTCATGAAAATAGGAACCCGGCTGCGGCAGAAGCGTGCCGCGCCCTGTTCCCGACGCAACGATGTTGAGGGAATGGTAGACCAACCCCGACGGGAAAGCCTCGGAAAAAACAGCTTTAATATTCATCGATTGCGATACGACAAAACTGATTTGCGGATCGGTCCCGGAAAGATCCCCCTCCCAATGGGAAAAGATTTTATTGCTGTTGGGCTTGGCTTGGGCAGTCAATTGGGCTGTTGTCCCGCGCTCAAAGGTAAGCAGCGTGTCCGGTGAGACGGAACCCTCTCCTTCAATTTCAATACGAAGTTTACAAAATTCGTCGGGAATAAGGAGTATGACCACTACGAACAAAAAAAAGAGTACACCAACACTGGTCAGGACAAGGCGGTATTTGCGAAGGTTGAACACGCTTACTCCTGAAATACAGCCAAATGGCGGTTAATTGTTCTGCATATTTGCGGACGATCCGGTCAACGGGGCGGATAGCGCCGCCCATGGGTCACGCTTCTTGGGCGCGAATGAGATTCAAGGCGCTGCCGGCACGGTACCACGCAATTTGCGTCTCGTTATAACTATGGTTCGCCTTGATCGTATCGGTGCTGCCATCAGCATGACGCAGCACAATGTCGATGGTATTGTTGGGCGCGAAATCATCCAGATTGAGGATGTCCACGGTATCATCTTCTAAGATCAAATCGTAATCAGCAGGATTGGCAAAGGTGAGCGCCAAAACACCCTGTTTTTTCAAATTAGTTTCATGAATACGTGCAAAACTCCGTACCAATACGACACGTACGCCAAGATGTCGGGGTTCCATAGCCGCATGCTCCCGCGACGAACCTTCCCCGTAGTTTTCATCGCCAACGACGAGGGTCGCCACACCGGCGGCCTTATAGGCGCGCGCAGTACCCGGAATATCACCATATTCCCCGGTCAATAGATTTTTGACGTTGTTCACTTCGCTGTTAAAAGCGTTCGTCGCACCAATAAAACAGTTGTTGGAAATATTGTCCAAGTGCCCTCTGAAGCGCAGCCAAGGTCCCGCCATACTGATATGGTCGGTCGTACATTTTCCCAAGGCTTTCAAGAGTACGCGCAGGTCTTTCAGCGTGGATTCAGCATTGGCGGGGAAAGCTTCCAACAGGTGGAGACGCTGAGAATCAGGCTGTACAATAACTTCAATACTTGTTCCATCCGATGCGGGGGGAACGTAGCCGCAGTCCTCACAATCAAATCCCCGTTCAGGTAGTTCTTCGCCGGTAGGAGGTTCAAGGCGCACTTCTTCTCCTTTGTCATTTATCAAGCTGTCCGTAGCGGGATTAAAGCGAAGATCGCCCGCCAAGGCGAGGGCGGTCACCATCTCCGGAGAAGTGACAAAGGCATGGGTCTTGGGGTTACCGTCATTACGTTTCGCAAAATTACGGTTGAAGGACGTAACAATGGTGTTGTTTTCGTCGTCGGGCCCTGAACGATGACGCGCCCACTGACCAATGCACGGGCCGCAAGCGTTGGCGAGTATAACCCCGCCCACATCGGTGAAGGCATCCAAAATGCCATCGCGTTCTAACGTAAAACGCACTTGCTCCGAACCGGGCGTAATCGTAAATTCTGATTTAGCCCGCAGCCCTTTTTCATGGGCCTGTCGCGCAATGCTCGCGGCACGGGTCATGTCTTCATAAGAAGAATTGGTACACGAGCCGATGAGCCCGACCTCTACCGTGCAGGGCCAATTGGCTTTTTCTGCCACTGTTCTCATCTTAGAAACAGGCGTCGCCAAGTCCGGCGTAAAAGGTCCGTTGAGAAGGGGCTCCAGCGTATCAAGATCAATTTCAATAAGCTGATCATAGTATTCAGCGGGGTTCTCGTAGACTTCGGGGTCGGGCCGCAAACACGCTTCAACAGCAAGGGCAGCTTCAGCAACTTCCTGTCTGCCTGTAGAGGTGAGATAACGAACCATACTGTTATCAAAGGCAAATAGGGAGGTTGTAGCGCCTACTTCTGCGCCCATATTACACACGGTACCTTTGCCGGTACAGGATATGCTTTCCGCGCCCTCACCAAAATATTCGATAATCGCGCCGGTACCGCCTTTTACGGTCAGAATATCGGCTACTTTTAAAATAATGTCTTTGGACGAAGCCCAGCCGTTCAGACTGCCCTTGAGATGGACGCCGATTAATTTCGGAAACTTTAATTCCCAAGGCATCCCCGCCATCACGTCCACAGCGTCTGCGCCGCCTACGCCAACGGCAACCAT
>JAAYJI010000354.1 GCA_012523015.1 Candidatus Hydrogenedentota bacterium | reverse complement strand
TTTAGGTTCTCAACAATCCTTCATACCTGTGTCAAGCACCCCGTTCTTTGGTCCGGTTGATAGGGAACGTTTGTTAGTTTCATGAGCGCGTCTCCCGACAAACTTGCATGGGCGTTTGTGGCTGAGCATAGCAACACGTAACACGAGCGACTGCGTACACGAGTACGGCGTAATTCACGACCCATACTACTTTTATAAAACCCGAGTGTCTGAGCTGTTTTCCGGTTGTTCAATCCTTGGCTTTTAAATGTTTCCGGTTTTATACAACCATCTCGTGTAAAATGGTGATGGGACAGTATGGGCTCTTTCGGGTGTTTCAACAGAACTATTGTACCGAAGATCTCTGTGATGTCCTCTTTTGGGGGACCGGTTGCATTTCAACCTTGAACCCGCCCCTTCCATGAAATCAGGGAAAGTGATGGCTTAGCAAAATAATGGTTACAACTATAGATAAATAATGGCAACACAAGCAATGATCCACAAGCCGACACTGACACTGGTAGGCCAATCCTTCAGCAGCACTTGACTGGGATCTCCGGTACCGTTATGTTCGATTAACCATAAATACCGCGCCAATCCATAAACGACAAAGGGCAATGTCATGTAGAGTTTGTCGGTGCCTATGCGTGTGATAACTTCTGCGCTGCAGGTATAGATCGTAAATGTTATCAGCGCGCCGCCAGCCACAATGAGCAGCATTTGATCAATAAAGGCTGTGCTATATTGTTGGAGTACTTCTCGGTGGCTGCCCGCCTCTTCTTCAAGGAGCATGATCTCTCCGCGCCGCTTTCCGAGCGCCAGAAATAAGGCGAGGAAAAGGGTACACACAATGAGCCAGTTAGAAAAAAGCACGTCGATGGCTACAGCCCCGGCAATGGCGCGAATGACAAAACCGAGGGCGACGGTTATGACATCCACAATAAATAATTTCTTGAGGATCAACGTATAACTTAACGTTAAGCCAATATAGGCCATGAGCGCCCAAAAGAATTTGGGGTTGATCCGACACGCAATGAAGATAGATGCCGCTAAGAGCAGGACGCCGAGCACAGCGGCGTTGATAAGGCTGATGTCTCCGCGGGGCAAGGGCCGCCCACTCTTTTCCGGATGATATTTATCATGATTCAAATCGCGAATATCATTGAAAATATAGGTGGCACTGGCAGCAAAACAGAAGGCTAACATAGCAAGCAGACTTTGCAATACCGCGTCCCTCTGCATCAGCTGTTGTGCAAAGACAAGAGGCATCAGAACCAATGCGTTTTTCGTCCATTGATAGACGCGCATCAACCGAAACACAGCATAAATATAAGAGAAAAGGGAATTCATCAAATGTCCATCTTTTTGAATTGCCATTCAGGAATACTTTTGATAATGCACATAATATACCGCCAAATAGAAGAAACATACACGACATTTTTGCCTTTGCTAATCGCGCAGACCATGGCTTTAGCCGCACGCTCAGGCGATGCCACCAAAGGACCGGGCAATTTCATGCCGTAGGTCATGGGCGTATCGATAAAGCCGGGCTTGATCGTTGTGACCTGCACACCGGCGGGGTGTAATCGATTGCGCAATCCCTGCAAATACACAGTGAGCCCGCCTTTCGAAGCTCCATAAATATAATTTGCCTTGCGGCCCCGGTCGCCTGCCACAGAACTCAATGCGGCAATGAAGCCGGAACGGCGCACCTCAAAGACTGCAGCGAAAGCCTCCAGAATAGTCATTGCTCCCGTTAAATTGGTGTCCATGGTACGCCGCGCAATATCCATGTCCGATTGGGCATCGCTTTGCTCCGCCATAAAGCCAAAGCAGAGGATCACCCCTTCGGGCTGCGCGCCCAAGGCGGCTTCACACGCGGCGGGGAAGTCTTTGTGATCATCAAACGCCAGTGCGTCGAAAACGAGCGGGTGACATGTCGCCCCGTGGCGTGTATGCAGATCATCGGCAATACGTTTGATCTCGTCTATGTTTCGTCCTGCTAAAACCAGCGCCCACCCGCGTATGGCATATTCTTCGGCAATAGCACGGGCGACACCGGAAGCGGCTCCTAAAACAACAAGAGATTTGGGGAGTGATTCCGTCATTTTATGATTCCTTTCCACCAGTCAATTTCAATCGGCGTGCCATATCCGAATCCAGCTTTCCCTCCGGATCAACCTTTTCTTTAATGTCTAGGAACTGCGGCAGGGCAGCGTGATACATGGCGGCGAAGGTTTCCGGATCGGTGATGGCGTCTTTGGCAAGGTAGAGCCGCCCTCCATGATCCAATAAAATCTTATCTAAGTTTTGGGTGATCTCGCGCAGCCCTTTGCGGTTGGGTATGTCTAAAGCGAGGGTATAGCCCGGCGTGGGATAAGATAACAAGCCTGCTCCCGCTTCGCCAAAACATTTTAACACGACCAAGAAAGAGGCGCGTTGCACGGACGCGAGATATTCCAGCATCTTTACCAAACCCGCCTTCTGATCCATGGGGAAGGTGGCTTGGTATTGAATGAAACCGGGCTTGCCATACATGCGGTTCCATTGCAACACGCTGTCCAAGGGATAAAAATATTTGTCGTAATCGACCAGAACGCCGCTTCGATTGCGGTTGACCGCATAAAAGGCCGTGTTAAAGGCTTTGATACTCCATTTATTCAAAGCGAATCCGGGAAAATCAAGAGGCACCGAAAGGGTTGGTCGTGCAGGCAGCTTATAGGGCGTGTTCGTCAATTTGGACGGCAGCCCTGAAAGAGGCGCATGGTTGCCGCGCATTAATACGGAACGGCCCAGGGAACCTTTAGAAGCGAGACAATCGACCCATGCCACCGAGTATCGATAATTTTGATCTGAAGCTGCCATGGCATCAAGGGCTATATCCAAATGAGCACAACGTTGATAATCAACCCGCACATAGGCAGATTCTACGGGAAGCAATCGTAATCGGGCACTCAAGATAATGCCTGTGAGCCCTATGCCCCCCACTGTTGCCCAAAAGATATCCGCATTTTCTGCGGGGGAACACGTAATGCGACCTTGCGCAGGGGTCCATAGCGTGATCGATTCCACAAAATTCGAGAAGGCGCCGTCGCAATGATGATTTTTTCCGTGTACATCGTTGGCGATAGCCCCTGCGACTGTGACAAATTTAGTTCCGGGCGTGACCGGTAAAAAATAGCCGCGCGCCACAAAGTAATCTAAAATATCGGCGAGACTGACGCCGCCTTCACATTCTAAAACGCCTGTATCTTCATCAAAAGCAATCATGCAGTTTAGCCGAGAAAAGTCGATGACCCCACCTTGGCTATTAACAGCTGTATCGCCGTAACTGCGCCCCAGACCACGAGCAATAAAGGACGTCTCTGCAGTCGAGGTTAGCAAGCGTTCCAAGGATGCATGTTGTTCCGGCCGATATACGGCACAAGACTGGGGTTGGTACCGGCCCCATCCGGCGAGGGTCTCGTTCTTGGCGGCGAAAGACACCTGTCATTCTCCTTATCTGCAATTTGAAAACCGGCGTGCTTCATCTTCAGTTCAGTATCACCGGCATTAAGCATTATTTTCCGTCTACATCAAGTCGGAATGGATTTAGTCTATCTTAATTCGGATGCTGTCCACAAATCCGCATAGAGAAGAACGGCGCGGCGCCTGATTGATAAATCGTGGGAAAAGAACAGCGGCTCCTTTTTAGAATAAAAGGTCATAAATAATTTGTCTGTAATCCCAGTCCGCAGTTATGATTTAATCAACGGTTTTTATAATCCCATAGAGTTTCCTATAGAGCCCGCTCGTAACGGGAACCAATTTTACAAAAGCCTTGTGGCTTCCCACACCTTTGGAGAGAAGATGAGTCAAAGCTTATCCTATAGCACCGCCGGCGGTGTCGTGATCAACGATGCAAAAGAATTCTTGGTTTTGATACGAAGCATTATCCGAGATGGTCAATCGGTACAAGAGTTTCGTCTGCCTAAAGGTCATATTGATCCGGGGGAATCGGAAGAAGAAGCAGCCGTACGTGAAGTAGGTGAAGAATCAGGCTATTGGTCTGTAGAAATTATTCAGGATCTAGGTGTCGGTCATAGCAGTTATGTCTTTAATAAAAAACACTACGAACGAGATGAACGTTATTATCTGATGCGCCTCACCGACTCGGAACGCTTGGCGCCGCGCCCCGATAGTCCCGAAGAAGCCCTCTTCAAACCACAGTGGATGCGCCCTGAAGAAGCGATACACTGTTTAAGCTATAGGAGCGAACAAGATTTTGCCAAGCGCGCCTTCGCCGTCATGCAATCATGGTCCGAAAACGAGTCCTAAAATCGCGGGCACTCCCGCTGCCTGAACGAAGCGTCAAAGCAACGCGACAATAATAAAGGACTAAAAACGGATAGTTTTTGCACATCTACAGGGAATCAGGCTATACTTATTTACTAAACATTAATTGGAATGCCCTTGATGGGATTCATTCCAATGGATTCAATTCGCCGGGGCGCTATCAAAAAACCTTGCCTCAGGGATTGAATATAACTGTTGCGGCCCCACAATCGAACAAGGAGAATATTCATGGCCAAGCTTGCAATTTGCGGTGGTACACCCTCAGTTCCGAAAAACAAAAAATGGGCGACATGGCCTATCAGTAATGAAGCTGACGCCAAATTGGTTGCCAAAATCACGAGCTCTAATCGGTGGTCCTATGACGGCCCCACGGAATGGGAATTTGCCGAAAAATTCACCGCCTACCAAGGAGCGAAATTCGGAATGTGCTGTGCCAATGGAACCGTCGGGATCCAGTTGGCCCTTGAAGCCTTGGGCGTAGGTGCTTATGATGAAGTCATCGTGCCCGTCATGACGTGGCAGGCAACCGCCGCCGCCTGTGTCGATGTGAGTGCTATCCCCATCTTGGTAGACATTGAACCGGACACCTGGAACTTGGATCTGGACGCTGTGGAAGCGGCCATAACCGATAAGACCAAAGCCATTATTGTTGTCCATCTCTATGGGTGCATGACCGATATGACCCGTCTCCAGAAGATCTGCAAAAAACATAATCTTTTCTTGATTGAAGATTGTGCCCATCAGCACGGCTCTTTCTGGAAAGGCAAAGGCGTCGGCTCTTTCGGCGATGTCAGCTCTTGGAGCTTCCAAGAATCCAAGGTGCTGAGCAGCGGCGAAGGGGGCTTCAATATGTGCAAGACCCGCGATTTATTTTATAAACTCTACAGCCTTCGCAATTGTGGACGTCCTTATGAAGCAGATCCCGCCGTCTTCGGATTGACCAAACCGGCAAACATGAGTGCGACCACCCTTCAATCCGGTAACTATCGGCTTACAGAATGGCAGGCTGCCATCTTGTTGGGCGGACTGAAACGTCTTGACAAACAGGTCAAACAACGGGAGGCGAACGCCATGCTACTTGACAGCCTCCTGGCTGAAATCCCCGGCATCATCCCCATGCGCCGACGCCAAGAAGTGACCCAGCAAAGTTATTTCAATTACGCCTTCCGCATTGATCCCAAAGAACTCAAAGTAGATAACCGCCAGTTTTCTACCGCCTTAAATATGGAATTCAATGTTCCTGAACTCTTCGAGCCGCCTTATGAGCCCCTTAATAACTGCGGTCTTTACAAGCCACAGACCAAGACACGGCACATTTTAAATCCCAAGTATTGGAAAGCCATCGATCCTACCCGTTTCGTTACGCCTGTAGCGACTGAAGCCCACGAACAATCGGGCGTCGTCGCTCACCATCAAATTCTGATGAACACCGCGGCTGATATGAAACTTTTTGCGCGGATCGTGAAAAAGATTGTGGATAATATCGACGAGCTCCGTTCTGTTAAGCCTGCTGAATTAAAAAAATACGGCGCTCTTGCCCACTAATAGCGACCTGCGCCGGCTCAGCGTACCCCACGCGCATGGCTAGGGTTAACGTTGATCGATCAGGATAATTCCTTTGAAAGCACAAGAAAAACATGTGGTTCTCTTGAGCGGCGGAATTGATTCAACTGTATTGTTGCATCAGTTAGCCCACGAGGGATATCTGATTTACAGCGTGGCGTTCCACTATGGACAGCGGCATAGCCGTGAGTTAGCTTGTGCAAGAAGCCAAGCAAAAGCCGTGGGTGTCGCCGACTTTCGATGCTTGGATATGAGTTTTTTGAGCGGTCTCCTTGGAGACGCTTCCGCCTTGATCCCATCGGGAATGTCCGTCCCTGAACTGGCGGACATTCCCATGGATCAGCGCGATCACCCGCCTACCTATGTTCCCAACCGCAACCTGCTCTTTCTTTCCGTGGCAGCAGCCTACGCGGAAGCGATCGGCGCCTCTTGGGTTTGTTATGGCGCGCAAGCGGCCGATGAATATGGATATTGGGACTGTACTCCCCTTTTTCTGGAAAGGGTCAATCAAACCTTGTCCTTAAATCGACACCACCCCATAACGGTGAAGGCGCCCCTTATCAACAACTCCAAAACCGACAATGTCCGCTTGGGGCTGGAACTGGGTGTGGATTTCGGAGCCACGTGGAGCTGCTACCGAGGCGACGAATATCCCTGCGGCGTCTGTCCCACCTGTGTTGAGCGCTTACATGCTTTTAAAAATGTGGGCGTCGACGATCCCCTAAGCTACAAACCGGCATAACACACGCCTCTTCTTTTCTCTTCGCTGCCACCGTACCTTAGTGCTTAACATGCGCAATGACGTCGCTCCCCTTCCCATCCTAATAGCCTCTTTAACCGAGCTTTTTTATGCTTGTATAGTCCGGCGTTACTGAGCAAAAACACAGAATTTCCGTGGCATTTAGAATTCCGTGATACAATACCTGTTTTTGCAATCGACTTCGCATCCCTCTTTTAATAGAATAAATTCTTGTTTGAAAATGTTAGGGATTTGATGAGGAGAATTGTTTTGTCCCTTTCGCTAGACAAACATCAGAACCCCGGTAATGCCTTTTCCACTTTCCGCGGCGTTTTTATACCCTGTATACTGACTATTTTCGGGGCGATCATGTATTTGCGGCTGAGCCTCGTGGTGGGACGCATGGGTATTGTTCAGTCTATCGTGATCATTCTTGCGGCGGCGTCCATCTCCTTCATCACCAGTCTTTCTTTGTCTGCCATTGCCACCAATACCCGTGTGAAAGGGGGCGGCCCCTATTTTCTCGTAAGCAGAACCCTAGGCGCACAATTTGGTGCAACATTGGGTATCGTTTTTTATTGTGCGCAAGCCATCGCTGTCGCCTTGTACATTGTCGGTTTTTCAGAAGCTTTTGTACGGGCTTTCGGACTGTCCTCCCATCAATTGGTACTCGTTGCCACCGTAGTCAATGCACTGCTCTTTATCAGCGTTTTTATCGGCGCTAAATGGACCATGCACGTACAATATCTTTTTCTCGTTCTGGTGGTTCTGTCGTTAATTTCCTTCTTTTGGGGCGCATTGACTCTTTGGGACAACTCCCAATTACAAAACAATCTTGCCGCTGTTACGAGCGATTACCGGCATTTTATCGTCATGTTCGCCCTTTTCTTTCCAGCCGTATCAGGCATGACAGCGGGCGCTAATCTTTCCGGTGATCTGAAAAACCCGAGCAGAGCCATCCCTTTGGGAACACTGAGCGCCGTTATCTTAACGACCCTCGTTTATCTGGCTATGGCGGTCTCCTTAGCGGCTTCCTGTCCCCGTGACGTTTTGCTTGAAAACAATTTTGCCGTCTCTTATGCTGCACGTTCAGAAATACTCATCACGCTGGGTATTTTCGGCGCGACCCTATCCTCAGCGGTAGGATGT
>JAAYJI010000353.1 GCA_012523015.1 Candidatus Hydrogenedentota bacterium | reverse complement strand
GCTTAGTTCTGCGTTAGGCATTCTCAAGGAACATCGCAATGAGCTGGCTTTCATCACTTTTCGGCGGAAAAGAGAAGTCGAAGAACAATGAGTCATCATCCGCGTCTACGATCCGGCAAGGAAAGTTCGTTGCGGTTGATGACGCATTCCGGGCGTGGACATCTGGGGATTTGGAGCTAATGCTAAAAGCAGCCTCAACGAAAACAAACCCAATCGATAGGCACTTTCTGTTGCAGTCGATTGTTTCAGAGGCCTACAAGCGAAGAAAAGAAGACCGATATCGGCAGTTGTGCATCGAATACGCAGAAAAACATCTTCACGAGTTTTCATCTCTCGCTGGGCCTTTGACGGAAGATATGGGCGGTGAATTACCACGCATATCCACATTCCAGCACTATGCCACTGTGCTGACAGAGGCTGAAGAATTTGAAAAAGCCATTGAGATATGTAAGCAAGCAATTGCGTATGGTCTTCACGACACACATTTTCGGGTTTTGAAGGCCGTATTGAACGAATCAGAAAGAAGGCGGCACAGAAGAATGTCTAACAACGCGCTCAACACGGACGGTCTTGGGCAACGCGCCTATGGCGCATCGCCCAGTCCCGCCGGTTAGCGCGAATGTTAGATTGCGACTGATCAGCGGATAGGGAGACACGCGATGGAACAACAAAGTCAACAGCCTCAAGTGGCGCTTCCCAGAAAGCACCACGGTATTGTTATGCGTGTGGTCGATCGGTGGCGCGAAAACGGCATTATTGACAACGAAACCAGCGCTCACCTTACGGCTGCTACCTCCATTGCCCCCTTCGATTGGCAAAAGACTGCGCGCTATGCCTTTATCATCGCCATTGTCTGCATCGTCATTGCGGTAGGTACGGTCTTGGCTGACAGGATGCTGATGGAACTACTCAAGCGTATCTTCAACGTTTCGGCCGCCGTGAAATGTGTTTTTTTTGCCGTTGTGTCGGCCACGATCTTTTGGTACGGCCTGTTTTCGCGAAGGAAGCATCCACACCGTATTTACCGTAATGAATCTGTCTTCTTTCTCGGGGTCTTGGCTTTGGCAGGCGCCGTTTTCTTTCTGGGCATTGTGATTGACACTGGGTCAGGCCACTACTCTGTACTCTTTTTGATCGCGTCCGTTCTATATGCACTACTCGGCCTGTGGTTTCCTTCAGCGCTTGTATGGGTCTTCGGTTTGGCTTCCCTGGGCGCTTGGATGGGCACAGAGACTGGCTACATGTCTGGCTGGGGGGCCTATTACCTGGGTATGAACTACCCCCTCAGATTCGTCGTCTTCGGTGCCGCGCTAACTGCTCTCGGACTTGTTGGAGAACAGACTTCACCCCCCTCAAACACTTCGACTTTCAAAGCGCGTCTGCTTTCTATGTCGCCGCAAACCAAAGTCATAGGAATCCTTTATCTGTTTATCGCACTTTGGATCATGTCTATCTTCGGTAACTACGGGGACATGATGAAATGGGAGACCGTGCGGCAATACGAGCTCCTTCACTGGTCCCTGCTTTTTGGGGCAGCTTCCATCGCTGCGATTTGGTATGGCTTGAAGCGGGACGACGGTGCCCTTCGTGGTTTTGGTCTGACATTCCTGTTCATCAACCTTTATACACGCTTCTTTGAATACTTTTGGGACTCGATACACAAGGCAGCGT
>JAAYJI010000352.1 GCA_012523015.1 Candidatus Hydrogenedentota bacterium | reverse complement strand
GATAAGCCCAATGGTTTTATTATTCGCGATAGAGAGTACAAATATGAATATGATCCTATTGACGGATATGAAGCGCTTTTTCGTGTGCCTGATCGTTTGGCAAATCGTCTTGAATGCACTTCTGAAGAAAAAGATAAAGTCCACTACTTTCGTGAATTACGAAAAAATATTTTTGAGCCCCGCTGGAATGCCTATGATGCTCTGGAAAAGTTATATCATGATTTCCTTTTTACCGAATCTTTCTTATCTGCTGACCTTGCCAATGCTGACGCGGTAGAACCGGTGCCCGTAGATAATTTGACTACTGACTTGGTATGGGGCGATAAATGGAGAAAAATAAAAGCCTATCTTTGGGCTGCGCCTTGGATAAGTGAACCCAAACCCTTGCATTTCAGCTGTGAAGTGCGGCCCGGTCGATACTTGTTGGCACTGCATCTTTTTTCCAACACGGACGTTTTAGATCATCCATCCTCCATGGTGCGTGTTCGTGTTATGAAAGAGGAACACGCGCGTGATGTTCACTATACGACCGATAAAGATTGGGGTGTTCCCTATGGTCTCTCTGAAGTGGGAGTTGTAGATGTGCCTGACGGTAAATTTGAAATAGAAGTACATGCCGGTGACGCTCCTTACTGGAGTGTTATCGGCGGTTTTCGCTTGACCTTGGCAGAAACTGTTGAAGCCACGGCTGATTTGCCCGACGATGAACAGTTGCAAGATCAATTGCGCGCTTTGGGATATTTGTAAACTGTGCGGTTATCACAATTGATTTGCTATAAGTTCAATTGACAAAAATCCTAAGGAACAAGTGACCTTCATCGTTTCGTATCAGCCGTGAGGGGTTTATATGAATATTTTCTTTAAGCCATATATCATTCTTTTGCGATCAATGATTCTCCGACTCCTCTTATCCTCTTTTCTACTCTTGTCTACGTATTATTTGCTGCCATCTTCGAAGTATATTTTCGTTGTGCTTGTAGTGGTGTTGTTTTCATCAGTGTCTGTGCTTTTGCATTATACGGTGCTTCTTGTTGCTTGGATATTGCTTTGGCTTTTGCTTTCTAGTCGAGTTGCTGTTACGCCGGCGGCGCAGGGCTATATTCTCTTAGTCCTGTGGTGTTTTGCGCTATGGCTTGTCTATAGAAAAAAAGAAGTGCTCGTTGTTCGGACTTCCGAATACCCCGTTCTTTTCAACGGGATGAACATGATTGTGTATATTGTTTCTATTGCCTTGATGTTTTCTTGCTGCTTTCGCAGTACATCTCTCTTTTACGGTGGTTATGGTGTCTTATTATTTTTATATGCACGTGTGCTTCAATCTCTGTCCTTGAAATTTATTGTGAAAAAATACCTTCTCCTTGGTCTTTTTGTAGCCTTGCCCTTCCTAGTCTTTGAGGTTGGTGCTTTTTTATTTGTTTCCCCGGAACTCGGGTGGTTTGAATATGATCCTGAACTGCTCTTTCGCTTGCGACCTAGAGGATCATTTGAGGGTATATATACAGACAATTCCGGTAACATTGTAAGGTGGAATATGACAAGTTCCTCTCTGGGGATTCGTGACCGTGAAAATGGAGAGAAAAAAGAGAATGAGTATAGGATTGTGACGCTAGGTGATTCTTTTACTATGGGACAAGCCTTACAGGAAGAAGACACATTTCAAAGAGAACTGGAACGCCTGCTTCGCGTTAATAATTGCAACAAAGAAGTGCATGTAATCAATTGCGGTATTGGCGCCTATGCGCCATGGCAAGAACGGTTGTTGTTGCAAAAAGTTGGTTTTTCCCTTGACCCTGACTTGGTTGTGCTTCAGCTCTTTCCTGCCAACGACATTGAAGGCGATTATCTTGAAATCAATCGCTTCCTGCCTTGTTTTAATCGAGAAATGATGCGACAAGGGATGAGTTTTAGAAATTATGACAGATTGCCCTTTCTTTTGGATCGTTTGGTTTGGCGGTACTCATTAATCTATAGGAAATGGTGTCAAGTAACGAAGAGACGAGGCTTTGTTTCCGATGTACTGGCTGATTTGCGGTTTCTGCCTTTTGCAGATTGTAAAATGCCGGTTCCGGCGGTGGATCGCGATCCGCTTTTGGAACCGTGCCTTCGGGATTGGTATCCTGAGTTGGAGGAAGCGTGGGCGTTGTATGCCAACAGTATCCGTGGTATTCAAGAAGACTGCCAAGCCTATGGTATTCCCTTGGTTGCTTTTGTGCATGGTATGAATATTTCTTTAACGCCTGAATTTTGGGAAACCTCGAATAAGGACCATCCGAATACGCCCTATGAAATGAATAAGGATGTCAGGCTTACCCAAGAATTATTTGCTGAATTCGGTATTCCCTATGTGGATATTACGTCGGCCTTTATGGCGCAGCCCCATCGGGAGAATTTATTTTATATTCACGAAGGTCATTTTTCTCCGGAAGGGGCAAAAGTCCTAGCTTCCACCTTGGCTGATTTTTTGTTAAATAACTTTTTGGAGACAGAATTGAATTGCAACCAGAAAGATCAAGCGGTAGAAGAAATTTGAATTCTGCTGCACTTTCTTTTACATTAATTCAACGTATACAAATAAAAGAGCGTCGTAATTTGTCTATCTCATGATTTTCGGATGGGGCAGTGCTATTTGTTCCCCAGCCCTTTTTCGTAACTGTCAAGACATATAAAATTGTCGATATCTATAAAGAGCGGCTTTGTTTAGGATTTCAACTTGCTTCAATGACTACTTCTTCTTCATCCTCCAGTACTTCTTTTTCTTCGGCGTCGGGCGTGAAGCCGGTCGGCGTGTTGTTGGTTTTGGCGTTCTTGGCGGCGGCGCTCTTGATCGGTGGGCTGTGGCTGTTCTATGTGCCTGCAGCGAAAACGGGCGTGGGGTCCGTGGTTGCGCCGGACGTGAACGTGGTGCTTATCGTAATGGACGCTTTCCGCTTCGACCGCGTGGGCGCGCAGCGTAACGGCGTGGCGTTGACCCCCTTCCTGGATGAGCTCCTGGGGGAGAGCGCCTTTTTCAGCGAAGCTATGAGCAATTGCACGTGGACCCGACCGTCTATGAGCTCGCTCTTCACCTCCCTCTACGTGGACAGCCATCAGGTGATCTACGACACGCTGCCGCCGGAGGGTTCGCCTGCCTTGGCCGCCTTATCGCCCGAGCTGACGCCCATGGCGGCGGTCATGAAGGCGTGGGGCTATGGGACCATCGGCATCCAAACGAACGGCAATCTCTTGCCGGAATTCGGCTTTGACCGCGGTTTTGACGTGTACCGCGTTTCTGTGGATGATACGGGCAGCGTGGTGAGCGATTGGGCGCTGGAAGAGCTGGCGAAAGTGAAGGGCTCCTTTTTCTTGTACGCCCACTATATGGATCCCCATCTGCCCTATAATCCGCCGCCGGAATACAGAAGTATGATGGGCTATGATCGGGACGCCTTAGAGGCGGATGAAACAGCGGTCGTGGAAGATTTTTTGGACTATCTCATGGCCCATTGCAAATACAAGACCGGTCAGCTCGAAAGGCGGCCCATGGCGCCATTGTCGGAAGCGGGCCGTGAGGCGGTGCGCTGTCTCTATGATGCGTGCATCCGCTATACCGATGACCAGCTGCGCCGTTTGGTCACGGCTGTGCGCAGCCAAGCGCCGGAAACGCTCTTTGTGATTCTCGCCGATCATGGGGAACATTTCTGGGATCATGATCTGCTGGGGCACGGTCTTTCCCTCTATGAATGCGAACTGCACGTTCCTTTGCTGCTCTTTGGTCCTGCTGTGCCCAAGGGCGTATACACCCATCCTGTGCAGCTCATCGATGTGCTGCCCAGTCTGAGCCTGCTCTTGGGGACGGAAGCGTCGGATACGTGGCAGGGCAGGACGCTCTTTGACGATAGCCCGCGCCCGCTCTACGCGAAAACGCGGGGTATGACCGAGGAATGGAACACGGATTTGGAATCGGTGATCGACGGCGATCGAAAGCTGATCGTCGACCATGGCGACGGCAGCGCACAGCTCTATGCATGGCGATCGGATCCCGTGGAATCAGCGAATTTGGCGGCGTCGGAAGCCGACACCGTCAGGCGCATGCAGTCCTTGTTGGAGACGCAGTATAAGGCGAACCTCCGCGCACGCCGTGGCGTGGGGCAGGAGGTCACCATCGACGAGGAGACACGAGAACAGCTGCGCCGCTTGGGCTATATGGATTAACGACGGAGACTCTTGCCGCAGAGCGCGCTTATTCTTCGGTACTTTCGGGCGCCGTTGTCTGCAGGTTAATTTCGTAGCCGGGCAGCAACTCTTCCTCATCGTCAAGATCAAGGAGCGGCGATTCACCGCGCAGTTCTTTAAAGCCGTCGATGAGATGGAGCTTGTGTTCCTGTTCGATGACCTTATCGGTACTCTCTTCATCGGAGACGGCTTCATTCCATTTGGCGTCTTCAATGGTGTAGAAGAAGAGGGGTTTGGGCCCTTCGTGGATGCGCAGCCTGCCGCCCACCAACACCGGTTCATTAATCATGTTGGCAGGTTGCTGCAGCTTGACCTCGATGATGTCGCGCATAGGCGGCACATCACAAAAGAAACAGGTGATGGGCACGGGCAGCAGCATGAATTCGGTGACGTTGCGGAACTGATCGATGGCGTTCATGAAACCGACGATATTGACCAGGCGCCCGTCTTTTTCTTTGAGGGATTCGGGAAAGGTCGCGCCTGTGCGGCGATTGCCGACGACGGCATGCAGCTCGGTCCAGTCGATGAGTTTGACCCCTTCGCTGCGGTGTTTTTGTTCGAGGGCGGCACGCATCTTCTCGAAGTGTTCGCGCAAGCCGGCGCGGCGTAAATATCCGTTCACGCTGATGATGGATACCACAATGATGACGAGACCGAGGAGCGTCAATAAATCCCGTTTAGAACGTTTGCGCATACATGTATTCCCTTAAATGTTGTTTTGATATTCGTTGAGGTTTAGGGTATGGGATATGCGAAGCCGCCCCGTTGCAAGCACCACGTTTTAGGCTGTGCGGCGGCTCCGCCGAAGAAACAATTCCTTATAATTCTGCCAGGTCACGGGCCACATTGGTGCGGTATGCCTGCCACGCCGGCAGGATGCCCGCCACCAAGCCCATGAGCAGCACCGCAGAGTATGCGGCGACGAGATCGGCGCTCAGGGATACGGGCGGCACGTGGAAACCAATCTTCACGACGAGATAGCGATTCAAGACCATGCACACGCTGCTGCCGAGGAGCCAGCCCACGAGGATGCCGAGCAAGGTGACCCAGAACGCCTCGATGATGACAGCGCCGAAGATCTCGCCGCGCGCCGCGCCGAGTGCACGCATGATAGCAAGGTCTCGTTTGCGCTGCAAAATCGCCATATAGAGACCGATGAGTATGGACAGGGCGGAGATGGCGACGACGAGGTAGCCAATGGCGAGCAATACCAATTTCGCCGTACCCAAGAGCTGTTCATAGAGTTTTTGGATTTCCTGAATGGGTATGGCGGCCATGGCGTTGGAGCGGCGGTTGATCATGTCCTTGAACTCGAAACGGATGGCGGGCGATTCGAGTTTGACCAAGAGCGCCGTGATTTCCTTGTCATGATGATGATGGTCATCCGCTTCGTCTTCCGTCGCCGCCGCAGCTGCTGCGTCGTGCTCCTCTTCATCGCCGTGGCTGTGTACATCCCACACCGATTGGAGATCGCAGAAGATGGCGCGGTCGTTGGGTGATCCCGAACGCTGCAGGATGCCCACCACAGTGTAGGGATGATGTTCGTGTACCTCGGCATAGGGCGATGCCACCATGCCGTGGGTGCCTACAAAGCTGTCGCCCAGCTTCAAGTTGGTCGTTTCCGCCACGTTCGCGCCGATGACCGCTTCGAAGGGTTTTGTGAAATGGCTGCCTTCGGCGAGGGCGTAGGGGGTACGTCCGCCGGGCTCAAAGTCCATCAGCTCGGGGGTGACGCCAACAATGCGAAATCCGGCGTAGGTATCGCCCATGCCGACGGGGAAGAGGGCGGTCACGTCGTCATGATCTTTCAACGCCTCATAGAGCGCCCAATCCACGTTGCCTGTGGGCGCGTCGAGAAAGTAGACCGTGCTCAAGACGAGCTGCAGCGGATTGCCCTTTGCGCCAATGACGAGGTCAAAGGCTTGCCCTTCCTCTTCAAAACGGCGCTGCGTTTCGTCGCGCAGCGTGAGGATGGCGGAGATGAGTCCCACGCCGAGCGCGACCGATAGAATGGTGAGGACGGTGGTGAATTTCCGGTTCCAGAGATAACTCCATGCAATATGCCAAAGACTCATGAGGGATCCTCCTGTACCAAAGCCGAACAGTCGAAGATATGGGGGAGTCGGTCGGCGATACCCTTATCATGGGTCACGAGCAAGAGGGTGACCTTTTCTTGGGCGCATAATTCCAGCAGCAGGGTCATGACCGAATCCGCCGCTTTCGGGTCGAGGCTGCCCGTGGGCTCATCAGCAACGATGATTTTAGGCGTGTTGACCAAGGCGCGTGCAATGGCGACCCGTTGGCGCTCGCCTACGCTGAGGGTGTTGGGTTTGCTGTTGAGGCGGTGGGACAGTCCCACGCGCTCCAACATGGCATGAGCGCGGTCCTTCCATTCTTTTTGGGGAAGGACATCGGCAAAGCGCATGCCGAGCACCACATTGTTGAGCACATTAAAGGGCGCGAGTAAGTTGAAAGTTTGAAAGACAAAGCCCATACGCTCGGCGCGGAAAGCGTCCAATTTGCTTTCTGATAAATGTTGGATTTCCTGCCCGTCAACGCGGACGATACCCGAATCGGGCTTCAATAATCCGGAGATGAGATTGAGCATAGTCGATTTGCCGCAGCCGCTGGGTCCCCATAAGGCGGTGCTCGATCCCGCGTCTACTTGGAAGGTGTCGCAGTAAAAGACGACACCGGGCCCCAGTCTTCGTTTGACCTTATCCAAAAAAATCATGGCTGCGGTTCCTCATGTTCATGGCTTAAACACATTGAGATTGTAGCAGGGGACGGGCGATCAGTTGTGATGGAACGCTGCGCATAGGCGCCTGATTTGACAGGCCGTTCCCATCTGCCATCCCTTTTAGTATAGAATACCATATCAAAAAATACTATACAACATGAATTTTCAGTACCCAAGCCTTTATGCCTAAAAACAGGGCAAAAGAATTTTTATCCCCTTTGTCAGTGTTTACTTCGGATAAGGCGTTTGTATATTGAAGTCTTTACTGTGTTTTTGATACACTAACCGGCAGCGTCACGCTTCCGTAGAAAGATATGGATGCATGAATACCTTTAGGATTCCTGTTTCCTCCATAGAAGAAACAGGCTATACATTGGATGCGCGTGCGCTTGTCTCGGAGATTCAACCCGGCTCCACCAGTACCCTGCCGATCGATGAAGTATCGATATCGGGGCAGTTTGTGCCGCTCGATGACAACTATTTGTTTCGCGGCACAGTCAACGGTGTCTTCGCAGAAGCCTGTTACCGGTGCTTAGCGCCGGCGAAACAACTGGTGAAAGTGCCGGTCTCTTGGGTCTTTACCAAGGATACTTCCGGTGTGTACCGGGAGCTGGGACACAGCTCGGACGATCATGAACTTACAGCGTCTGTGCATGCCGACAATCCGCCGACCGTTGCGGATCTGACGGAAATTGATGTAGCACCCTATATGTGGGAAGAGCTGGTCCTTGCCCAGCCGACACGTATAATCTGCAACGAAACCTGTCAGGGCTTGTGCCCGCGCTGCGGAGAAAATTTGAACCTTAGCTCTTGCACCTGTCAAAGCGTACAGGAACCAGAACAACCCGGCAATTCCGGCCTTGCTAAACTTGCACAACTTTTCCCGGAATTCGACCCGAACAACAAAAAGGAATAAGTTACCATGCCAGTACCAAAAAGACGTACCGGAAGCACGAAAAAACGTATGCGCCGTTCTCATCACGGACTCACTGCGCCGAATGTCATTGAATGCCCCGACTCCGGCGAAGCCAAGCTCCCGCACCGCGTGTGCCTGAAGACCGGCTTTTACAAAGGCCGCGTTGTCGTCAAACCGGAAAATGATTAACCTTCAATTCGAGACGGTTCGTGAGCCTTATGAGCGGGTACACCCGCATCTGCGTCACACCGTCTCCGGGGAAGTGATATCGTGCGCATAGCCGTGGACACCATGGGCACTGACGCCGCGCCGGATGTTGAAATCGAAGGCGCCGTACAGGCCAGTTTACAATCGGATGTGGAAATCATCTTGGTTGGCGATGAGACCTTGCTTCGCGAGAAGCTGTCTGCCTATTCCAAGATGGGCGCCATCGAAGTGCGCCATGCTCCCGAAACGATTTTATCACACGAACAACCCGTCATGGCGGTGCGCCATAAAAAGCAATCGTCCCTCTTAGTCGCCATGCGTATGGTGAAGCAAGGGGAGGCAGACGCTGTGATCAGCGCCGGCAACACAGGCGCGGTCATGGTGGCAGCGCGTACGATTCTCGGTCCCATCCCCGGTGTGTCTCGGCCCGCCATCACGCAAATGCTGCCCACCTTGCAAGGCCGCGTCGTTTTGCTCGATCTCGGCGCCAATGTGGATTGTTCCGCCCGTCAATTGTGTCAATTCGCAGAGATGGGTGTCGCCTACTCCCGCTATGGGCTGGGCGTTGATAATCCGCGGGTCGCCCTTTTGAATATTGGCGAAGAAAACCAAAAAGGCGGGTGTATCGCACGGGAAGCCCACGCTACCTTGTCCAAATCTACCCATCTCAATTTCGTCGGCAATGTGGAGCCCCGCGCCATGACCGAGGGCAAAGCCGATGTCGTCGTCTGTGATGGTTTCATCGGAAACCTTTTCTTGAAAACTACTGAGGCAATCGCCTCCTTCATGAGCCAGCTGATCCGCGAGACTTTCGAGAGCACCTCCATGAGTAAACTCGGCGCCGTACTCGCACGCAAAGCGCTGCTCCAAATGAAGCAAAAGATGGATCCCAACGAATATCCCGGCGCGCCCTTGCTCGGCGTGGATGGGATGGTCGTGATTTTGCACGGTTCCTGTGCGTCCAAAGCCGTGGAGAACGCCATCATTGGCGCCCGCGCCGCCATCGAAACCGACCTGATCGGTCACATACATGAGAATATTCAAAGCCTGCGCGCAAGCAACGGCAATGGAAATTCATCGGTCAATGGCATCACCCCTTCAGACGCCAGCGAAAACACGCCTTTACCGACAGGGACGGATGCCCTTCCCCTGTAGTGGTACCGGTCAGGGAGGAACTCCACATAATGCCCGCATTTTTATTCCCCGGTCAAGGCAGCCAACAAGCCGGCGCCGCCGCACTTTTTCAAGATACCTGCCCGGAAAGCCATGCCCTTTTTGATATTGCCCAAAACATCCTCAGTAATGAACTGTATCACCTGATCATGGAAGGCACGCAAGAGGCGCTGCACGATACACGCGTCGCCCAGCCCGCCTTGGTCTGTGTGGAAGTGGCAGTCGCTGCCTATTTGCAGCACTTGGGTGTGGAACCCGCCGCCTGCGCCGGCCATAGCCTCGGCGAGATTTCCGCCTTGGTCGCAGCGGGAGCCATCGATTTTGCCGACGCCTTGGTCTTTGTCGTGGAGCGGGCGCGCTTGATGTCAACAGATGTGCCCGAAGGGGGCATGACGGCTGTGCTCGGATTGGCGCCGGCCGATATTGAAGCCCTCTTACCCGACGACGTACAGGTCGCCAATTACAACGGAAGTTTCCAAACCATTATCTCCGGGACAGGGGACGCCTTGAAAGAAGCAGCCCGGCGCCTGAAAGAAGGCGGCGCGAAACGACTGCTTCCTTTGTCCGTATCAGGACCTTTCCATTCGAAGTTTATGAAACCTGCTGCCGATCAACTGGCGGCCTTTCTTAAAGCCTTTCCGATCTTGCCGCCGAAGCGTCCCTTTCTTTCTTCCGTCTCGGGAGAATGGGAAACAGATCCTGAGGCGATACGCAGTCTCCTTGCGGCGCAGCTCTACCGTCCCGTGCAATGGACTCGGGTCATGGAACAGCTTGGAAAGCGCAGCGCCGTAGAAGCAGGTCCCGGCACGGTGTTGCAGGGCTTGGCGAAACGTACGCCGGACGGGCCCGTCGTCTGCGGTGGAGCAGCGCCTGAACAGTGCCGCAATTTCGCGGCACGGGAGGGGGGCTGAGCCGTGAAGCTGTTTCAAGATAAGGTTGTATTGATCACCGGCGGCACCCGCGGCATCGGCCTTGCCTGCGCCGCCTATTTCGCCAAAGAAGGCGCGCAAGTAGCCTTGTGCGGAAGGGATGCGTCTCGTGCGCAGGAAGCGGCCGAGACAATCAGCGACACTTGTTTGGGGCTCGCAGCAGACATCAGCAATCCTGATGCCGCCTCGGCCTTGGTGAAGTCGGTGACAGCGCATTTCGGAGCCCTTCACATTCTGGTCAACAACGCCGGCGTCACCCATGACGGCCTGTTGATGCGCATGACCGATGAGCAATGGCGCACGGTGATGCAAACCAACCTGGATGGCGTCTTTTATTTGACCCGAGCTGTATCGCGTGTTATGATTCGGCAGCGCTTTGGGCGTATCATCAATATCGGTTCCGTCGTAGGCTTGCACGGACAAGCCGGACAATGCAATTACGCCGCTGCGAAAGCGGGCTTGGTCGGCTTTACCAAAGCGTGCGCGCGAGAATTGGCGCCGCGCCATATCACGGTCAATCTTGTTGCGCCTGGTTTTGTGGAAACCGATATGACTGCCGCCATGACGCCTGCCATGCGCGAAGAAGCTCTGAAACGTATTCCTTTGAATCGCAGCGGACTGCCCGAAGATATCGCGCCGCTCGTTGCCTTTCTTGCCTCTGACCAAGCCGCATATATTACGGGTACTGTCATTCCCGTGGACGGCGGATTAGGGATGTGAACCCGAAAATAAAGGGATAATTAACAAGGCCTATTTGGTCTTAAAAACAATGTATGGTACAATTTTCGACTTATGAACAATAGCTCTTTAACAGACGTGTATGCGCCCATTGCGCCCGCCATGAAAGAGGTTCGGTTTACCGTGGCCGCTTTGTGGTCGGAAGTCCTCTCTTTAGTCGGCGGTTTGGCCAGTATGGGACAGGGGCAACACTTTGAAGGCAAATTGCTGCGGCCCGCATTGTGCCTGCTCAGCGCCGGTGCGCTGGGAGAGGAGGATCAAAGTGGGCTCGTTCGTCTCGCAGCCGCTTATGAAGCGATTCATATGGCGTCCCTCGCCCATGACGACGTGGTCGACCACGCGTCGCTCCGTCGCGGCAGTTCGTCTCTCAATGAATTGTGGAATGAACACGCTGCCATTTTGGGAGGCGATTATCTGGTCGCCCGTTCTTTCGAAATCTTATTGGAATATGAATGCCCCGATCTTTTGAAGGGCGCCTTGTATGCCATGCGGCGCATGGCAGGCGGCGAATTACGTTTCTTTGACCGGAACCCGCAAGAGACCGATAAAAGCGACTGTATTACCTTGGCCGATACGAAAACCGCTAGTTTGTTTGCCGCTGTCTGTGCCGGGCCTGCGTACCTTTTCGACAAAGAAAAGGTTGATACACTCTACCAATTCGGTATTGATTTGGGCATCGCTTTCCAACTCATCGATGATTTGTTGGATCTGACACAAACTGCCGCCGCCCTGGGCAAGCCGGAATGCGGCGATGTGGCGGAGGGCAAACAGACCCTTCCTCTGGTTGTGATGCGGCAACGTATGGATAACGAAGAGCGTGACCGACTGCAAGCACTGAAAGGTCAAGAGTTGGACGACGACGATTGTGAATGGATCAAGAAACAGGTTGACGCATTGGAAGTGGCGGCTTTTGTTCGCGAAGAAGCCGAAGGCTATATAGAAAAAGCGCTTCAATCAATCTCTGTGCTTCCCAGCTCCCTATACCGGCAATCTCTGGAAGGGCTTACCCACTTTGTGTTGAACCGCCTTTCTTAACAATCAAATAGAAGTCGGATGAACTCAATCAATACAGCGATTCCCCCAACAGCGGATGGATCAGACGAAGCGATAAGTGATCACCGACATGGTCTTTTTCAAAGAGCGTTCCAGTAGAGAAAGGGTTTCATTGTGAAACTCCCTAAACCCAATAATCACAGCTATAGGCTTTGGTTGGTTCTGATCTTTTTTATTGCTCTTTTGTTGCGTCTCTGGTATCTCTATAATGTCGTGCATGCTCCTGATTTTGTTGAGCTCCGTCAGGACATGTCAGTGCAGGATTATCACGCCCGTGCTATCCTTTCAGGGGATTGGACACTGCCGCCGGGACGGAATGACCCAAAGATTATCACCACGCCTTACTATCGGCCGCCTGCCTACACCTATCTCCTCGCCGCCATTTATTATGTCAGCAACGGAAGTTATTTGGCGCCCCGTATCTTTAACATCATCTTGGGCTTATCCGCCATCGTGCTTATGTTTCGTTTTGCCTCCCTTATCTTCGGACAAGGCGTTGCCCTTTTTACGAGCGCCCTCATGGCGGTTTATTGGGGCGGTATTTTTTACGAAGGCGAAGTAAACGACCCTGCTATTTTCGTTTTTTTGCTTCCTTGTCTTTTTTTGCTTCTCCATCGCTGGCAAAAAGATTTCTCTGTGAAATGGATTCTTTTTGTCGCCGTGCTCACTGGCTGTTATGCCTTGATGCGCCCCAATATCCTCCTCTATGGACCCTTTATGGCCGCCTGGCTCTTGTGGGTCGGCCGGCGTCATAAACAGCTCAAAGCTGTCGCCGCGGCGTGGCTTGCTCTTGCCGGGATTACAGCCCTTGTTATTGCTCCTGTAACCGTGCGCAACTATATGGTTTCCGGCGAATTTGTGCCGATCTCCACCTATTTCGGCGAAAATCTTCACATTGGCTACAACGAAGATGCTGATGGCTATACCTCATGGTCGCCTTATCTGCAAAAACTCGAAGGCAGCGGCCAGTTCTCGGTGTGGGAGTATGATCGTATGGTGCAGGGGCTGGGCAGGGAAGTGGGTAATCCTCGGCTAACACATTCGGAAGCCTCTTATATCTTTGCACGTAAAGCCCTTGCTTGGATCAAAGAGAATCCGGGCGCTGCGCTGCGCTTGACTTTGAAAAAGGCGCTCTTATTTTGGTCGCCTTGGGAAATCACCGAGAATAAGGTAGTCCAATATGAAAAGTATTACTACGGGCCTTTAAAATATTTGCCGGGCTTCCCCCATGTGCTGGCACTGTTTTTGTTTGGATCGATTTTGCTCATCCGAGATGGATTCAAGAAGGCATTACCTTGGCAGCAGCACGGAAGCGGATCGTCAAGATGGTCTCTGCTCGCATTGGTCTACGGACTGATCGCCGTTTATTGGATTTCCTTCTTTCCTTTCTTTGTAAATGCGCGCGCCCGACACCCGCTCTATCCTTTCCTCTTTCTGATCGGTGCATACGGTCTGTACCGATTGTGGCAGCTCCTTCTGGAAAAGAAATTTCTCTCCTTCGCCACACTTGCAGTGCTGTTTGCGGCATTTTATCTTTTATCGTCCGTGAATTTTGTTGATTATCAGCCTGATAAGGCACGGTGGCATTATGCGCGCGCTGAATCATGGCTGCGCAGCGGGGAAGTTGAAAAGGCAAAACCGGAAGCGGAACAATTGCTCCAAGAAAAGTACGCGCTCTATATGCCTTTCCGCATCGGCTATGGGATGGAACAAAAAAAAGAGTATAAGCTCGCGGAAAAATTGCTGCACGCCGCCTTGGGCAGCGGCGAACAATCACTTGTCTATCAGGAAGACCTGTATTTCAATATTGGCGGCGTGTTGATGGCGGACGGTCGTATGGAAGAAGCACGGGAAGCGTATGAAGAAGCCTTGCGCTTGAATCCGCAAGACTGCCGCGCTCACAATGATCTCGGTATACTCTTGGAACAAGAAGGAGACACTTCCGGCGCGCTGGCGTCGTATCAGGCTGCTGTGGCGGCAAATCCGGATTTCGTGCTGGCATGGAGCAATATGGGGGATCTGCTCGGGCGGCAAGGGGATCATGAGGGCGCTGTTCAGATCTTTAAAACCGCCCTTCAACACGTGAAAAATAATCCGGAATTCCTTTATAACCTTGCCGTCCATCTTAACGCGGCCGGGCGCCAAGACGAAGCGATTCTCCAATATAAGGAGGTTTTGAAATGGAAGCCCAAAGACCTGCGCGCACTCAATAATCTTGCCTTGTTGTATCAAGAAGAAGGGGATACAGAAGCGGCACTGGAACTCTTCAACCGCGCCTTAGCGTTGTCGCCGAAGTATAGTCTGGCACGGGATAATCTCGCCATCTTGTTGACGCAGTTGGGACAATTTGAGGAAAGCGTCCGTGTCTACACCGAAGGGATCGCCCTTGATCCGGAGAATGCCGATCTGTTGAATGGGCTGGGTTATCACTACGCCGTGCAAGGGGACTACCAAAAAGCTATCGATTATTATCAACAAGTGTTGCAGCGTTACCCACACTTCACCCGTGCACGGGTGAATCTGGCGCGGGCGTGGGAAGCGCTGGGGGAAAGCGGGCAAGCACTGCAGGAATGGGAAGTCTTATCGCAAGAAGACCCCGATAATTCTGCTTTTTTAATAGAACTGGGGAATGCTTGTCTTGCTATGGAGCGTTATACTCAAGCAAGACATTATTATGAACGCGTTCTCGAAGTGGATCCGGAAAATGAGGCTGCTGCAAAGAATCTAGAACTCATGGACCGGCTTGAGGTCGATTCTTTATAAAACGGGCATCAATATGGCAACGGAAAGATTAGCAGGAAAAACCGCACTGATAACAGGCGCGGGGAAGAGGCTGGGCGCGGCGATGAGTATCGCTTTGGCAAAACAGGGCGTCCGCGTACTCATCCACTATAATCACGGCGAAAAAGCGGCTGAGGAATTGGCACAGCGCCTTATCGCGGCGGGCGGAAAAGCTGCCGTCGTCCAAGGGGATCTTTCCAATGGTGATGGGGCGAAAGCGCTTATGGACAGGGCTTTCACTCAGTTTGGCGCGATCCATATCCTGATCAACAACGCTTCCATATTCCATCAAATGACTTTCATGGAAAGCACGGAAAAAGCAGTCGCAGAAAATATGGCTGTCCATGTGATTGCGCCCCTGTTGCTGGGACAGGCTTTTGCTGCACAAGGATTGTCCGGCTCCATCATTAACATGATTGATACGCGGGTTATGGATTATGATTTTAACCATGTCCCTTACCATATGAGCAAAAAAGCATTGCATAGTCTTACCAAAATGATGGCAGTCGAGTTTGCTCCGCTCCTTCGTGTGAATGCCGTTGCACCCGGGTTAATCTTACCGCCTGCCGGACAGGATGAATCTTATCTGGAACAACTTAAATCAAGCAATCCCCTCAACCGCGTGGGCAGTGCAGACGATATTGTACGGGCAGTGCTTTATTTGCTTGAATCTGATTTTGTAACGGGACAAACTCTGTTTGTTGATGGAGGAAGACATTTGAGAGGGCGCATGTATGAATGAATCATCTTGGGATCGGATTTATATACGGGACTTAAACGCGCGTTGTATACTGGGCATTTTTCCCGAAGAACGGGAAAAGCTGCAAGAGGTCTTGATTAATATCATTCTCTACACCGACATGACCAAGGCGGAAGAGAGTGATTCCATTGAAGATACCGTCGATTACAAACAGGTAAAGACCAATGTTCTTGATCTTGTACAAAGTTCATCGTGTTTCTTGGTCGAAAAACTCGCGGGAGACGTAGCGAAGCTTTGCTTAGCTACGCAGGGTGTGGAACAAGTCACGGTAACCATAGATAAACCCGGTGCTTTGCGTTTTGCCCGAAGTGTGGGCGCTGAAATCACGAGAAAACGGTCAAAAGCCGATTAGAGCGAAAGCGAATCATGCGGGATTGTTATATTTCTGCAGCCGGCAATATTCGGCCGGAAGAAAATATTTTGGAAGCACTGCTGCAATTACATAAGCTGTTTCCGATTCGTGCACTCTCCGGTTTTTACCGAACCGCCGCCATAGGACGGCCTGAACAGCCCGATTATCTGAATGGTGTCGTCTCTATCCTCTATGACGGTGATCCCAAGGGGTTGAAGTTTGAAGTGTTGCGTCCTATTGAGGCCGCGTTGGGGCGGCAACGAAGCGGAGACAGCTATGCGGCGCGGCCTGTTGATTTGGATATACTCTTGTGCGGCGATTTGGTTATAGACGACCCTGAATTGCAATTGCCGGATCCCGATATCCTGCAGCGTCCCTTTCTTGCAGCGGGACTATTGGAACTCAATGCTGATCTGGTCATGCCGGGTACGGCATCAGCGTTGAAAACCTTGATTACAAAAGTACAATTGGAAAGCTTGGAACGGGATACGCCGTTTACAAAAACTTTACACGAAAGGTTGAGCATATGAATATTGAACGTGTCAGTTCGTTGATACGGGAACTTCTCTTAGAGATTGGTGAGGATCCGGAGCGGGAAGGTCTGCTGAAAACACCCGAGCGGTATGCTAAGGCACTGCAATTTTTAACGCGCGGCTATTATCAAGACCTTGACACCATCATCAACAATGCTATTTTTCAGGCTGAATCCAATAACATGATTATCATGCGGGATATAGAACTCTATAGCCTCTGCGAACATCATATGCTTCCCTTTTTCGGCTATGCCCATGTGGGTTATATTGCACAAAAAAAAGTCATCGGACTGAGTAAAATCGCGCGGATCGTTGATTATTACGCACGCCGTCTTCAAATCCAAGAACGACTTACTGCGCAAATTGCCCGAGCCATTATGGATCATACCCAGGCTGAGGGTGTCGGCGTTGTATTGGAATGCAGACATCTTTGCACCATGATGCGTGGGGTTGAAAAACAAAATTCAATCATGACCACCTCCTCGGTTTTGGGCAGTTTTCATGATGACGCCATCACACGGCAGGAGTTCTTACAACTGCTTGACAAGTCCACGCACAAATAGTTTCAGATCATGTAATCTTCTGTAAAGATCCGAGCATTGCGCAGGTTGATGAAAACCTGTTCGCCCGGCTTGGGGCGAAGTTGTCTGTATCGTTCATGGGATAGTTCCACCAATACAGATTCGCCCGTGTCCAATTCCAATTCTACTTTCACGTGCGGGCCTGCAGATTGGATGCGCCGCACGCAGGCAAGAGCCGTCGATGCACCGTGAGACTCTTTCACGATTTCTAAATCATGGGGCCGCACAAATAGGCGTGCCGGCGAACCGTCTTCGCAAGTCAGGGAAGTGGTATGTAATTGCCAGCCTCCAAAAATCGCCTTTCCCGATTCTATACGGCCGTGAAAGAAATTGACATTCCCTAAAAACTTCATGACAAATTCGGTGGCAGGCTGGTGAAATACTTCATCGGGTGCGCCGATTTGTTCAATCTTGCCTTCATTCATCACGACTACACGGCTTGCTAGTTCCAACGCTTCCTCTTGGTCGTGGGTCACAAAAACGCTGGTCACATGAATCTCCTCGTGGAGGCGGCGAAGCCAGCGCCGCAGATCCTGCCGCACCCGTGCATCCAAAGCGCCAAAGGGTTCATCCAAGAGCAGCACACGCGGTTCGATAGCAAGGGCGCGTGCCAAAGCCACCCGCTGCCGTTGTCCTCCGGAGAGTTGCGCTGGATAGCGGTTCCCCAGATTTTCCAGCTGGATCAGTTGCAGCAGCTGCATTACTTTTTCTCGAATAGCTCCTTTGGAAGGGCGGGTACGGCGCGGCCGGGCGTGAAGTCCAAAAGCGATGTTATCAAATACGGTCATGTGTCGGAAGAGCGCATAGTGTTGAAACACAAAGCCAACGCGACGATTGCCGGGATCGCAGCGGGCTACATTTTCCTCGCTCAACATCACCTTGGCTCCCGGCGTGTCATCGGGGATATCCAGTCCGGCGATAATCCGAAGCAATGTCGTTTTGCCAGAGCCGGAAGGACCCAACAAGGCGACCAACTCTCCTGTATCAACACGGAGACTCACATTGTCCAGCGCCTTAAAATCGCCAAAGGATTTGCTGATATTCGTGACTTCGATACTCACATTAACGTTCCTTCCTGAGTTGGACCATGTTGAGCAAATCCGCGCCGCTCCCGTTGAAGACGCCATTCCAGTAAGCTTTTGATAAGGAGCGTGACCAAAGCGAGCATGGCGAGGAGCGACGCAACAGCGAAGGCAGCGCTGAAGTTGTATTCGTTATATAAAATCTCTATATGAAGGGGCATGGTAATGGTAGAGCCTCTTATGTGTCCGGAGACCACCGAGACGGCGCCAAATTCGCCCATGGCTCGTGCATTGCATAAGATAATTCCATGGAGCAGCGCCCACTTGATATTAGGCAGTGTGATGAGCCAAAAGGTTTTCAACGCGCCGGCTCCCAAGGAAATGGCAGCCTCTTCTTCATCTCTGCCTTGTTCCTGCATGAGGGGCACCAATTCACGGACAATGAAGGGGAAGGTAATAAAGAAGGTGGCAATAAAGATAGCAGGCGGCGCAAAGATAAGGGTTATATCCATTGCCTTCAGCCAAGGACCGAAGACACCATTGGAACCGAGCATCAAAATGAAGATCAGTCCCGCAATGACAGGGGGAACAACAAAGGGCAGGTCGATCAATGTGAGGAGCAGGCTTTTCCCGCGATAATCGAACTTGGTCAACGCCCAAGCGGCCATGTTGCCGAAGAAGGTATTGAGCGGCACTGTAACGGCAGCCACAAAAAGCGTGAGCAGTACAGCAGCACGGGCGTCCGCTTCTGTAATGGCGGCGATGTAGCTATTGATGCCGCCGCGAAAAGCTTCTATAAATACAAGGATAAGGGGGAGCACCAGAAATACAGAGAGAAAAACGAGGGTCACGAGGGTGCAACAATATTTGGTCCAGTGAAAACGATAACGATTAGAGCTCATATCAATCTACCTGTTGCGTTTTGCGGCTGAGACGCCACTGGAGAAGATTAACAGACAACAACATCAAAAAGGAGAGGCAGAGCGCGATGACCGCCAACGCCGTGGCACCGGCATAATCGAACTGTTCCAATTTACCCATAATCAACAAAGAAATGATCTCGGTGCGCATGGGTAGATTGCCGGAAATGAAGACAACAGAACCATATTCGCCCAGTGCCCGCGCCAATGCAAGGGTGAAGCCGGTCAGCAATGCCGGCCGTAAGGAGGGTAAATTTACGCGAATAAATAGGGTGAAGGATGACGCGCCCAGATTCCGTGCTGCCTCTTCATACTCAGGATCTAGGTCGGCTATGGCGGGCTGCAAGGTGCGCACCACGAAAGGAAGTCCGATAAAGGTAAGCGCCACGACCACGCCTGCAGGGGCGAAAGCAACCTGTATCCCCAGCATATCCAGGAAGCGGCCGATAAGACCGGTTCGTGCGAAGAGTGTTGTCAGCGCAATCCCTGACACTGCCGTAGGAAGGGCAAAGGGGATATCGACCAAGGCGTCCACAACGCGATGACCGGGGAAAGGGTAGCGGACAAGGGTCCACGCAACCACAAAGCCGAAGACAAGATTTAAGGACGCGCCTATAAAAGCGGCGGCAAAACTCAGGCGTAACGCGGCAAGGGTACGGGGATCTAAAAGAACCGTCTTAAAGGTGCTCAGCTCAAGGGACAGTGCTTTGAAACCCAAGATAGACAGGGGAAGCAAGACAAGAAGACTGAGATAGGTGATCGTATAGCCCAGACTCAATCCAAAGCCCGGAAGAAAGTGACGCCGTTTAATCGGTAATGCCATGCTGTGCTTTTCCTTGCCGAATTCTTATGGTGAAGCGCTAAACAGTGAAGAGAACAAGCCTGATTCAGAAAAATGACGGGTATGGGCTTCTTGCCAACTGCCAAAGCAGGATTCCAAGGTAAATAGTTTCACATCTACAAAGCGTGCCAAATGCTCTGCTTCCACATATTCAGGATGCCTTGGCCGAAAATAATGATTCGCAATGATCCGCTGACCTTCCGGCCCATAGAGATAGTCTAAATACGCCTTTGCAACAGTCTCCGTAGCCCGCCGCTTGGTTACCGCATCCACCCAAGCGACGGTGGGTTCTGTCAGAATGCTGATAGACGGTACAACGAGCTCTATCCCGTCGGCAATTTCCAGGTCTAAGACCAAAAACGCTTCATTTTCCCATGTCAACAACACGTCCCCAATGTTTCTTTGTAAAAAAGTGGTCGTTGCCGCCCGTGCGCCGGAATCCAATACGGGTACCTGTTGGAAGAGGCGCTTTATAAAGGCATAAGCCTGGGTTTCCGTTTCCGTTAATGCTTCTCCCGCGTGCGAAGGCGCAGGGAAACTGCCGCCGGAAGCGCGGTCGAGGGCATAGCCCCAAGCTGCTAAATAGGCCCACCGTGCGCCGCCCGAAGTGAGCGGGTTGGCGGTGATCACCTCCACGTCCGGCCGAACCAAGTCGTCCCAATCTTGGATCGATTTGGGATTTCCTTTTCTCACAAGAAACACAATAGTAGAGGTATAGGGCGCGCTGTTGAAGGGCAGACGGTTCTGCCAGTCTGAATCTATAAGCCCGCTCTTATCCACAATCCCGTCAATATCATAGGCTAGGGCAAGAGTCACCACATGGGCTTCCAAACCGTCAATCACTGACCGTGCCTGCTTGCCCGAACCGCCGTGGGATTGTCGGATAGCCACATGTTGCCCCGTTTCCTCACGCCAGGCTTGGGCAAACCAAGCGTTATAGTCTTGGTATAGTTCACGGGTGGGGTCATAGGACACATTGAGCAAATCAACGCGCAAGGGGTCATTATGATTCGAACAGGAAAAGAGCAAGGGCACACAAAGAAGAAAGAAGGCAAAAAAAGACAGAGAGAGGATTCTTCCCCAAGCTGAACCCGTATCAAGTTTAGATAGCATCCCCGACTCTTCCTTCTCAGTTACTCCACCTTGGTTTTGCCGTCAATGAGGTCGCGTAAGGTCGTACGATCCAGTAAATCAGCGGTGTAATTACGAACTTCCAACAACAGGGGCCGGAATAGGCAGGTCGTTTCTTGGCTGCACGCTTCATAATTGGTGATGGACACACAGCCTATAGGCGCTAAGACACCATCAAAAACACGAACCACTTCGCCCACGGTAATGGCATCGGCAGGGCGGGCAAGGCGCAAACCGCCATCTCTGCCCGGCTGCGTAATAATCCACCCGTGTTGTTTCAGATCAAGCACAATTTGTTGTAAAAAGCGATAGGGGATATCGTTGGCTTCGGAAAGGGCGCGTATCGAAATATATTCTTCCCTATCTTCTGCGGCAAGATAACACAAGCTTCTCAGGGCATAGTCAGTTTTCTTTGATAATTTCACGTCATTACACTTCCGTTAATTAATCACGACCAAGTAGGTATTATATTAAAGCAAAAATATAAATGCAAGATTGTGACGGCTGATAATCTCTCTTTCAAGCTGTTATCCATTGCTCATAGGCAAGTGTTATAATTCGGTTCAATGATGTGTTTTTGCGCTTTATCGCGCCGCCCCACATCTGCCAGGGCATTTGTGGTGTTCCCTTTACAATCAGCAAGACTGTTTTGATATAACCAACGATCCAAGGAGCGTTTCTATATTATGCATATTTTAGTGACAGGCGGGGGCGGTTATCTTGGGGGAGAACTGGTAGCACAGGCAATCGCTTTGGGGCACCAAGTGCGCGTGATGGATCGTTTTTGTTTTTTACCTCCGTCGCTTGAGCCTGAAAAAATGTTTGAGCCAGAATTGGCTTCCGGCCGCTTGCAGCTGATTCAAGGGGATATCCGCCGTTTACAAGAACATCCCGGCTTATTATACGGGGTGGACACCGTCATTCATTTGGCAGGCTTGTCCAGTGATCCCACCTGTGATCTCGATCCTGAAATGGACCATCAAATCAATGTTGACTGCAGCTTGGAATTGGCACGTCAAGCTATTGAAGCCAATGTAAAAGACTTTGTCTTCGCTTCCACATGCGCTGTCTACGGCAACGGCGTTTTTGAAATCTTGGATGAAGAAAGTCCTGCCAATCCCGTCTCTGTCTTTGCAGAAACCAAACTCAAGGCGGAACAAGCCTTGCTCAATATGACCTCTACTTCTTTTGCTCCGGTCGTGGCGCGTATGGGGACGCTTTTCGGTTTTTCAAAACGGATGCGCTTTGATTTGGCCGTCAATTACATGGTCGCCGCAGCCATGCGCAACAAACGGATTGTCGTGCGCGGTGGTGGTTCACAATGGCGTCCCTTTTTGCATATTCGCGATGCTGCTTCTGTTTTATTGCGCCTGGCATCCTTTTCCGATGACTTGGTTGCCGGTAAAATATTTAATGTAGGCTCAGACGCACAAAATATCCGCATTAAAGAATTGGCGCAGCTCGTCTCCGACGCTCTGGGCGGTGTAGAAATTGATCTGGCGAAAGATGATGACGATTTACGTAATTACCGGGTTCGTTTTACGAAATTGAACGCCCTTCTTGATACCCCGCCTATGCAAGGAATTTCAAAGGGTATTGAAGAGATCCAAGCTTTTCTCCGAGACGACACCCTTCAGCCCTTCGCAGAGGCCTATTTCAATGTAGATCGTATGAAACGGCTTCGCGCTACTCCTGTCGACGAAGGCGGCGAACCCGTAGCGGCTCGGTTCATTCCTTTAAGCCGCCCCAACTTAGGACCCGAAGAAGAACGTGCGGTCATTAACGCGCTTCGCAGTGGTTGGCTCACTTCAGGCCCGCAAATACGGGTATTCGAAAAGATGGTGTCCGAAGAACTCCACGCGAAGTATGCTATTGGCGTTTCTTCCTGCACGGCAGCCTTGCATTTATGTCTGGCTGCCTTGGGTGTCGGTCCCGGCGATGAGGTGATCACCACACCCATTACCTGGGCTTCCACCGCCAACACCATTGTAAACATGGGCGCTTCACTCCGTTTGGTTGATGTGGATCCCCACAGTATGAACATGGATCCTGAAGCATTGCGCGAAGCGATCAACGAAAAAACCAAGGCGATCATGCCCGTCCATATGGCGGGAATGCCCTGCGATATGGACGCTATACGGAGTATTGCCGCCGCCGCTGCTATTCCGATTGTTGAAGACTCCGCCCATGCCTTCGGCACGTGGTACAAAGATCGGCCTATCGGTTCAGAGGGCTTGAGTTGTTTCAGCTTTTATGCCACGAAAAACATTACCACCATGGAAGGCGGCGTTATTACGTTAAACGACGCTGAATTAGCAGAACATATCCGCCAACTTTCCGCCAATGGTATGATGGCAACGGCCTGGGACCGCTACGGGCGCAGTGCAGTTCCCGCACCCTCAGAGGTTGTTACGCCGGGATTTAAATATGCTTTGGGCAATGTCAATGCAGCACTGGGGATCGAGCAAATGAAAAAGTTCCCCGCTTTTGCCGCGTCCCGCAAACGGATTGCCGAGATGTACAGCACCGTATTGGCTGATGTGGATGAAATAGAATTGCCGCCCAACGTTGAAGATGGCATACACGCGTGGCATCTCTATATAATTAAATTAAACTTAGACAAATTGACCCGAGACCGAAATGAAATTGTCCAAGATTTGAGGCGCGAAAACATTGGGACAGGCGTCCATTTTTACGGACTTCATCTCCATGAATACTACGCAAAGGCGCTTCAAATAAAGCCGCAGGATTTACCGGTGGCGACCTCATTGTCGAATCGGATCATTTCGCTTCCACTGCATCCACAATTGAACGATCGACATATTAACGAAGTGGTGACAGCCTTGAAAAAGGTCTTGTCCCATCGCAGGAAGTGAGTCCGGTTACTGAATGCACTACGATCTTGTTGAATGCGGTAAAACCGCAGGGAATTTTCTGCTCCATGAACGCTTTATCTACAATTAACAAAACGAAAAAACATGCCCATCGAATGAAGAGACTCCTCTTCCTTCTTTGCTTCGTCCTGGGAGCCGTAGCGCTGCACCTGCCGGCTCAAGCTTTTGAAGCCGGCGCCGCAAAAATAGAAATTACACCACCCATCGGTACGCCTCTCAATGGCTATGGGGATCGCATGGGAAAGAATTCTACCGGTGTTCATGATCCCCTATGGGCAAGGGCGCTGTATCTGAACGACGGCAATACACAACTCTTTTGGGTGAGCCTCGATCTGGTTGCCGTAAACCCGGAACTGCGTCAGCGTGTGGAGGAATTGGTTGCCGATCTTATCAATCCGGAAAACATTATCTTGACAGCCACCCATACCCATAACGGTCATGGCGGCATGTGCCGCAACATTCCCTTCCGTTTCGTATCGGGACGCTTTATACCGGATGTCCTTGAAACTACCGCCGTGCGCATTGCGGAAGCCATGAAGAATGCCTTTTCCAAACGCCGTACCGCCGCCTTGGGTTATGCCGTGGGATACCATGACGGAATCACGGTTAATCGCCGCTATAGCGGCGGCCCGGTAGATCCGCAATTAGGCGTCATCATGATTGAGGATAGCGACGGGAATCCGATAGCCTTTCTATCCAATCTTGCTGCCCATCCTACCTCCATAGGCGATGGAGACAAGTTCAATTTTTCTGCCGATTATCCCGGGTTTTACTATGATGAAATGGATAGCTTGTTAGGCGCTGACTGTGTTTCCTTTTTCTTGAACGGTGCGGAAGGTAATCAAACCATTTCACCTCCAGGAAACAAGGGCGGATGGGAACGCACCGAAGCAATGGGCAGAGCGTTGGCGAATCAGGCTTTTGAACTGTCTCAGAGCTTGAGTTTTTCGCAGCCTACCTTGTCGTACACGCAAAAAATGGCTTCACTGCCGCCGAGCTTGGCTTCCTTTTTTCATCCAGACGAAGTGCTAATTGCATCCCTGGAAATTAACGATTTATTGATTTCCTTTTTCCCCGGAGAACCTTGCGTGGAGCTGGGGCTTAAGATGCGCAGCATCGCTTTGAATCATGGCTATGGCGCTCATTTGTCCGTTGGACTGAGCAACGATTATCTCGGGTATTTTGTCCCCAGACATCTCTACGCAGACCTGACTTACGAATCGGCCATGACCTTTTTCGGCCCGGGCACTGAAGATTGGTTCTATGAACAATTCGAATCTGTGATGACCCGTGGCGCAGCGGCACCTGATCCTGTCGAAGCATTTAAAGAAGCGCCGGTGGAGACTTTAGACGGCGGAAGCTTGGTGACCCTCAGCGGCAGTCCTCAGCACAGGGGATTGCAGCGGGGCAATCTGTTTACCGCTGATATTCAGATGCGTTATGAGCAGCGCGTTGTCCAATCTGTTGCTCAGGGCACTTGGCTGCCCGAAGGCGGCTTTTGGAAAAGCATTCCTTCCTTTGTCAATGTGCCTGTTCTCGCTCTGGCGTTCATGGGCATGGGGTCACGCAATTTGTTGAAAGACATCTCCTTGGAATTGCTGCAGGAAATGGAGGGGATGGCGACGGGAGCACGCCTGCCTTTTGACGGGCTTTGGTTGTTGCAAAATGCGCCTCTTTACGATAGTATCGATGACAAAGCACTTCTTTATGCAGCGCCGATTTGCACCATGGCTGCAGTCATTGGTAAACGGGCAGGCAAGGAAGAATTGATCATCGGTCGGAATCTGGATTGGCGTCTCCAAGAAAAAGGAGTTGTTACTAAAGTCCTTCCCGACGAGGGCCATGCCTTTCTACAGGCAGGATTTACCTGGAATGCCGGTCTGCTGACAGCAATGAATGAAAAGGGCTTGGTGCTCTGTGTAGAGCGGCTTCATCCGGAAGTGGGGCAGCTTCCCGAAAAAGCGCCCCTTGAGTTTCTCCTGCGCGATATCATTCAATATGCTGTGTCGTACGCCGATGCCATTGAAAGGCTTCAAAGGATCGACCATATCCGAAACACCCATGTGTTGGTGGCGGGTATGGAAGGTCAAAATCCCCGTGCCGCCATTGTAGAGATGGGGGAGACCGTTACGGTTCGCGAAGCTGAGGATGGCGTATTGCTGGGAGTATTACCCGAAAATGTGCAGGCATCATCCGCCACACGCAAGCGCTATGCTACGGCTCGTGAATTGCTCAATGCCCAACCGGAACTTTCCGTAGAGACGCTCAAACAGATCTTAACCGGTGCCGGTCAGCCTGCTGTCGATAATCTTGAGCGCATTTGGAACGCGCAAACGCGGCACAGTGTCGTTTTTCTGCCAAGCGCCCAAGTGATGGAAGTGGCTTTCCCTGTGCCTTCGGGTACTGTCGGCAAATTTACACGGTTAAGCCTTTCGGAGAAAAACTATGACTGAGACCTTACGTTTTTATAGCATGAAAAGGGGAACAAACCGCCGCCGCCGCCTCTTACACAGGCACAGCGTCAGTGTCGCTAAATATCTTGTCCCGCTGATTGTTCTGCTCGTCATTGTGGGGATCTGGATAACCCGAGACAATCATCCCATGGCGTCGTTCATTGGAAAAGATGCTAATTTCCAAGTGTATATCAACGATGTGGTACAGCGTCGCCAAGATGTCATCGACAGTAATCTCGCCCCCTTATTTTGGGAATCTTCCTCCTTGCGACATGTGATGGACGGCATTGCCCAAGAATTGCCCGTGCCCGAGTGGCTCTTAAAAAATCTGAACAGCGGTCTTTGCCTCGTCTCGGGAAAGAACTTTCAAGACTTCGACAATACCCTGATTGTCACCAAAATGACCCGTGTCGGCTGCATCGCCGAAAAAGCCGCCCGTTTGCTGCCTATCGTTAAAGCCGACACTGCAGGCGGACTGAAACTTCATTATCTCCCTGATGCTTCCCTTTACTACGCTGTACGCGGGCGCATGTTGCTGCTCTCCATGTCACGAGACGAATTGATCCTCGCCCTTACCTTGGAAAAAGCAAAGGCGCTGACGGAGTCGGATCTTGCGGAACGTGTCAAAGAGTCCGGCGGCGCAGATATTTACTGCCGCTTGGAACCGGAAATATTTGAAGAGTCTTTCCGTCCTTTCGAAGCCTTATCCTTTGCCTTAAAGTTTGAAAAAGAGTCTATCCGTTTTCTGGTGCAGGGAGGATTCTCCGACGCGTTCCAACAGCAATATGAAATGTTATTGCCCTCTACTACGGGACAAACGCTGCCCATTCCTTTTGATACGCTCTTTTCTGTTTCCATGGATTTTGGGAAACCCTTGTCGCAAATATTGGATGGACTGGCCAAAGTGTTTTACGAGACCAACATCTTCCCCGAATGGCTGTGGCACAGTTACAGAATGCCCGAAGACGAGACAGAAATTACGTCCTTGCAACCCTTAATTGCTTCCATGCTCCAAACCAGCGATTCACGGGTTCGTTTGGGTTGGTTCGGCATGGATTCCAACGAAATAATGCCCGTGCCACTTGTGGCAGCCACCTTTGAAGCGAATACAGATCGAATGCTTTTCCTTTTCGAAAATATACCCGCCACGCCGGAGACTGCCGATGAAATAGATTTGTGTCCGCGCCTCAATGCGGAAGAAATGCTTTGTCACGTGCCTTTCGTGGGCGGGCCCAATCTCGAACCTACATTGTTGACCTATAATGAAGGGATCTTGTTCAGCTCCAGTCTGCCTTTGGCAATCAACATGAAAAACACCTTGCCCCTCGTGCAAGGCTTTAATCAGCAGGGCAATTTGTACGCTTCGGTCAAGCCCCCTGAAGTGGCAGACACCTTGTTGGATGCAGCACGAGAATTGGCCTATTCCGGTTTATTGCGCGGATATACGCCGGAGAGCTTGGAGCTCGCCGCCAAATCATGGCAAGAATCTGCGTCACGGGTGAAAGAAGCGGCATTGCTCGCCTCTTGGAGTGAGGGACGGCTCCGCGCTGAGGTCAAGATCAATATGGCGGCTGACCTACATGCCCCAACAAATGACGAGACGGCGGACACACAAAGCACCGAATTGGGGGAATCATGAGCGGCATTAAGATTGTCACGAAAAATAGAAAGGCCTACCACGAATACCATGTATTGGAAAAGTTCGAGGCAGGCATCGCATTGCAAGGCACCGAAGTAAAGTCTATCCGCGTCAATAACGCCATCAGCCTAAAAGAATCGTATGTGGATTTGAACAAAGGTGAGGCGTGGCTGGTCGGTTCCCGTGTGAGCCCCTATTTACAAGGCAATATCAACAACCATACGCCGGAACGGCCGAGAAAGCTCTTGCTCAATAGACGTGAAATCAATAAATTAACCCGGCAAGTTCAGGAAAAAGGGATGACCGTGGTACCTCTAACCGTTTACTTCAAACGGGGGAAAGTTAAGGTGGAAATTGCCTTGTGCCGGGCCAAACATTTTTATGATAAACGCGAATCCATCAAGAAAAGAGAATCAGACCGAGAGATGGAACGCATCGTCAAACGAATAAGATAGTACATGATGCTGTCCCTATAGAACCAATAAGCGTCTTTCATACCCGGCTCCGGGTTTCTATAGACGCAATTAAAAAAAAGGCGTATTTCTTATGAATTTGGATCCTGTTTTTGCACATATTCGACAACACCGAGAATCTTATGTGAGCCGCTTTAAAGAGGCATTGGCGATACCAAGCATATCTACTTTTTCAGAAAACAAAGGGGATATGCAGGAGATGGCGACATGGTTTGCTGAACAAATGCGCGCCATGGGTCTGGAGAATGTCGCCTTGATGCCGACCAGCCATAATCCCGTCGTCTACGGTGATTGGCTCCATGCTCCGGGCAAACCCTGCTTGCTGGTTTACGGCCATTATGACGTGCAGCCTTGTGATCCTCTCCATGAATGGACGACACCGCCTTTTGACCCCGCCATACGAGATGACAACATCTATGCACGGGGCGCGTCGGACATGAAAGGGCAGATCTTTGCGCAACTCATGGCGGTTGAGAGCATGTTGCAGGTAGATGGCGAACTTCCGATAAACATAAAATATCTAATTGAGGGCGATGAGGAAGTCGGGTCTCCCGGGCTCGAAGCCTTTATTCGTGAGCATAAAGAGCTGCTCCACTGTGACGCCGTCGTCAATTGCGACTCCATCATCCATGCTGTGGATGCGCCTTCCTTAGTCTATGCCTTACGCGGTCTTGCCTGTTTTGAATTGCGGCTCTTCGGACAACCCAAAGATGTGCACAGCGGCATGTTCGGCGGTATTATCCGCAATCCATTACACGTGCTCTGTAAAGTCTTGGCGGGCATGCATGATGATCAAGGACGCATCACCTTGCCCGGTCTCTATGATACGGTACGCCCTCTTGACGACGAGGAACGGGCTGTCTTGAAAGAAGGTCCTTATGATGACGCCTATTATTTAAAGCTTTCCGGTGCTTCCAAACTCTATGGAGAATCAGGATTTACGCCTGTTGAGCGTCTCGGCGCACGCCCTTCACTGGATATTAACGGTATTTGGGGCGGCTTTCAGGGCGAAGGATCTAAAACAGTACTGCCCGCGAGCTGTGGCGCTAAATTCTCGCTGCGCCTTGTCGCCGATCAAGGGCTGGATCAGGTCGTCGAACAAGTCAAGGCGTATATGAAAGCGGCAGTGCCGCAGGGATACCGCTATGAATTAATCGTTCATTCTTTAGGTCCGGGCGCTATCATGGATCGTAAAGCGCCTGCCATGCGCGCCGCCGCCACAGCTATTGAAATGATCTTCAAGAAAAAGCCTTTCTTCAGGAGAGAGGGAGCGAGCGTTCCTGTCGTAGCATTGATGCAGCAACAGCTAGGTGTGGATTCGGTAATGCTCGGATTTGGGCTGCCCGAAGACGGTATCCATGGACCGGATGAACACCAATCGCTGCCCCTCTTATTTCAAGGCATGGAGTGTTATGCACAGTTCATGAAACTTCTGGCTCTCTAAACGCGCAGCGGGGAAGCAATGCAAAAAGAACGTTTGGATGCGATTGTGGCGAAGCGTTTTAATGTGTCACGCAGTAAAGCGCAGGGATTAATCCAGACAAATAAGATCAAGGACGGCAACGGCCAGGTATTGAACAAACAGGGGCTGCGCGTTGATCCCGCTATCGTTTTGGAACTGGTAGACGGGCCGCCTTTTGTCAGCCGCGGCGGAGAAAAACTAAAGCATGCCTTCGAACATTTTCCCATTCGTGTGCAAGGCAAAACGGTCATTGACGTAGGCGCTTCTACAGGCGGATTCACCGATTGTCTCTTACAAGAGGGGGCAGCGCAAGTCTATGCCGTAGACGTGGGCTATGGTCAACTGGTGTGGGAGTTAAGACAGAACCCCAAGGTGATCGTCCTCGAACGCTGCAACATTCGGAACTTAACACGGGAACAATTGGATGTACTTCCGTCCTTTTTCACTATTGATTGCTCTTTCATCTCCCTGACCATGGTCTTATCGGCTGTAATGGAGTTAATGGCGCCGAATCCCGAAGGGCTCGCTCTGATTAAGCCGCAATTTGAGGCGGGTAAAGAACACGTCAGCCGCGGCGGGGTCGTACGGGATGCCGCCGTTCACGCCCGGGTAATAGAGAGCGTTTCCGAATTTGCCAAAGGTCTCGGATTCAGCGCCGTTGAGGTCATTCCCTCACCGCTGCTCGGTCCGGCCGGTAACCGCGAATTCTTGGCTTGGATGCACGGCTTTAAAAAAGAAGACTAGCGGAACTCATCTTCTAAAATATGCGCGATAAAACGTTCCAGCGATATCTGGTAATAGCGGCTTTCCGGCGTAATGATCACGCCTGTAGTAATATCTTCTTTGCGCTCTAAAGCATCCAGCTCACGGCTCAGCAGATCATCCAATGTGCCTGATACGTGCGCGACCTCGAATTGTTCCAACGAACAATCTACGGGCTTATCGGGGAAGCCCAAAAACCCGAAGATACGCCCGGAAATAGCCTTGTCTACGCCGTCCTCGCCAAAGATTTCACCATATTTGGGATGGTAGTGGGTCGGCTTGATAACGAATTGAGGAGAAACATGGATCATGCCGCGGACAAGGAGGGTTCCGTCCTTTTCGTCCACCGGATTTCCTAAGCAGATATACGGAAGTTCGTGATAGCCTTTTACAATTCCGTAAGTAGGCCGTCGCACGATGATGGTACGTTCAAAAATATCGCGCATCTCATCGGGGCGTAATGACATATTATTCTCCATACAATGTGCCCTGTTTCTCACTACCATAAAGAAGACAGAAAAGATCCGTGACTACGTGCACCGACCCTTCTGCAAATCTAAGTATACTCCAACCTTGCCCTTGAAAAGAATTGAACTGTCCTTCCGCGAGCCAGCCACGAACAGCTATCCGGGAAAAGGATTGAATGGTGCTGTGCGCCGTCGCGGTCAGGGAAGATCGGTCTCCCCGTCGTCGAATTCGCTGCTGAACGCCAGTTCAACATAGAGCGCGGGATGGTCGGACGCCCATTTTTGCGCTTCTCCGTAGATATTATAATCCATGATCCACCGATTAACAGTTGCGGGAAGAGGCCCCGTTACGAAAAGATGTTCGATCGCCCGATTAAAGAAAGGAAAGTCGACCGTATTCACCGGATCCGGGGATCCGGGTACATATTCTTGCATTTCCAGACGGGGCACGAGATCAGCAGCATTTACAAAAGTCACCGTATCAGTGCCGCCCCGTTGCAGCGCAGCATAGTAATCCGTCGTAGGATTGATATTGAAATCGCCGGTGAAGAGGATGGGCAGCCGTTCCGCATGAGGGCCAAAACTGTCATGAACCAACTGACCCGTCTCCTTTTTGTTGACGCCATTATTATCGAAATGAGAGTTCAAGAATAAGAAGGTGAAGCCGTTGCTGCGGTCACGTAAACACGCCCAGCACACATAACGGGGCATACTCAACTTGAGCCATCCAAAGCCAAAGGGCAGCCCCGGTTTCGGGCTGAGCCAGAATTGACCGGAATCTAAAAGTTCATATTTGGCGTGGCGATAAAAGAGGGCGGAATCTGCATAGGTCCACGGACCAAACTCAAAAGAGACCGTACCGTAGACATCGCCTTCAGGCAGGAATTCTTGAATATCCTCCCAACCGCCCAGTTCCTGCGTGCCGATCAGATCGGGATCATATCGTTCCACCAGCCCGCGCAGATGCTCAATCCGCACAGACCACGGATCAAACTCATCTTTGACACATACACGACAAAGGACGTTATAGCTCAGGATCCGTATTGCTCCGCTATCGCAGGCAGCCGCGCCGGCACAATTTTGTTCGGGCGAATAGGGCGTATGATCAAAATAGGGGTCACGGAGCGAGCCGGTCAAGAGGGCGATTGTGTATTGAATACCTTGGAAATAGGTGAAGATGCTGAACAGCAAAACGACTACAGCCGTTATTGCCACCACCTTTAAAAAAATACGCAAAAATTTCTTCATAAAACCTTCTTCCTTTTGTACAGGAATGGGAATTTCAAAACCGCTTTCCACATTTACTGCTTGAATGTTCATGGATTCGTATCCTCTTCAAGGATTATTGCTTCTTGTTTTACCTCCCCTAGGGAAGAGGATACGGGTAAACTCACCCCATTTTCAAGACCTATTTCATTTTTGTCGAATTCATGATGGATCAACAGGATGTCCGCGTTTAATTTTTCAATTTGAAGATTTATTTCTAAAATGCTGCTCTCGAGTTCGCTAATTTCTCTGCCTCGAGAAGCGGACTGGTGCCAAAAGAAAGCCGCCAATACGCTCATAATCAAAAATAAAATCCATCCTGTCAAGGTTCTTAAGGTATCCATGCCTATTTCCTTCGTTCATAGTATACATTATACTGCCAATCTGAATCATGGGCGGGAAAACGGGAAGATTCCTAAACTAATCTTTGCCGAAGCTGCTGCGCCAAAGGATGGACAGTACCAATCCCACGCTCAGCAATCCCGACGCAATGTAGCCGATGAGTGCCAGTTCTTCCATGTGCGCATCGGCTAGGAACAGCATACTCGATCCCACAAACAAGGCGGCGGCGACAACAGCAACGGCATTTCTTTTGCTTGCCCGGTCAATGGTCACCGCCAGCGCTTCCAGATGATCATGATGAATATGAACTTTCATTTTACCTGAACGCAATTGCCGTAATAAATGAGCCACATCGGTGGGCGCTTGACGGCTAAGCCGCAGATAGCCTAAAGTGTGCGTCTTTAGTTCCTGCAACAGATGGGTGGGATGGTATCGTTTCAGGATCATGGACTCCACATAGGGGCGCACCATTTTGATCATATCCAGACTTGGATCCAGTTCCCGCCCCACAATTTCAATGGTGATCAGCGCTTTAATCAACAAGGAAAACCGGGGATTGATCTCTAAACGATGACGGCCCATAACCTGTACCATCAGCTCCAAGCCCCGCGCCACCAATCCTTGAGACAGGATGAGGGGCGCTTCAAAGGCGATAAATTCAGACAGTTCATAGCGCAATTCATCACGGGTTGCCAGGTCTTCTTTACCCGCCAAAAACAACAGAGAATTCAAGCACTGTTCCGTATCGCCGTTGAATACGGACAATAGGATATCGGAAAAGACGTATACATCAGAGAGCTCAAGATGCCCCGCCATTCCCAGATCAAGGAATGCAATGCGGTTGTCCTTTAAAAGGAATACATTGCCGGGGTGGGGATCTGCATGAAATAATTGGTGGCTAAAGATCATCTCAAAGAGCGCGTGGCATCCTACTGCCGACACAGCAGCGGGGGAGCTGTTTAGAGGCTCGTAATCCTCCATGCAATTGATGGGAACGCCTTCAACCCATTCCAAGACGAGAAGCTTGGGTGTGCACAAGTCCGGAAAAGGTCTTGGAATAACAATATCTTTTACATCAGCAAAATTTTCGGCAAAACTAAAGGCAGCCCGTGCTTCCAAAGTGAAATCCAACTCTCTCGTAATGGATCGAGAGAATTCTTCCACAATGCCTACAGGATTAATAATGAGCCGGCCTTTTTGATGTTTGGCGATCCACTCCGCAACGGTGCGCAAAAGGCTGATATCGGATTTGATGATCTGGTGAATGTCGGGGCGTTGCACCTTGACGGCCACCTCTTCGCCCGTAACGAGTACACCGTGATAAACCTGACTGAGTGAGGCGGAAGCAACGGGCTCGCAATTGATGGATTGGAAGACCGTATCAATGCTTTTGCCCAGTTCCTCTTCAATCAGCGGGCCAAAAACTGTAAAAGGATCAGGTGTAACATCATCTTGCAGGCGGCTCAGCTCCATGGCAAGGGTGGAGCCTACCAGATCGGAACGGGTACTCAAGACCTGTCCTAGTTTAATGAAGCTAGGCCCCAATTCAATCAGCGTTTCACGCAGTCTGCTGCCGAAAGTGGAGGGTTCCTCATGAGGCGTTTCCACGATCTTCATGCGCTTTAAAATTTTGCCGGGCCAGCCTTTATCCAGCCCGGCACGACACAGAATATCGGAAAAACCATGACGCAGCAACACTTGCGTTATTTCGGCAAAGCGCACTACATTAACTTTATGTCGTCCCAGTTTGCTGTAAAACATGTCCGATCCTTATAGGGATAAACATACTATACAACTTGTGTCATGGCTTGCCCAACTCTGTCCGGCGTTGAAAAGTTGTTTTACTTCGTCTCCGGCACTTCACAAAACTTCCGCAGAAGATAGGCGTATTGACCTTCCATAATCTCCGCATCAATACCGAAGCCGATGGAAAGGGGATTGCTTTCCATCGTTTCGCCGTCGGCAATCACCACAGCGGGATCATAGACCGTCTCGAAAATACCTTCCAGAGGAGCGCCGGCAGGATATTTTCTAAATTCACAGACTCCCTGACCCGTAGGGATAAAGCCCATGAGCAGCGTCACATTCCGGTCGGGATCGAAGAGGCGAATGGTGTTCACAGCACCCGTATCGCCCAGCACCGCCTTGCCATCTTCGTAGACCAGGCTGTTTGTGGAAGTCACTGCGTTCACACTGAGGTTGGGATAATTATCGGAAGAGATGATTACCGGTGAAATTTTAGCGATTTCAACAGGCGCGCCGCTCGTGTTGGTAATGGAGATAACCACACGGATGAAATTCCAGCGGCGCATGGTGATCAGGCTGTGTTTTACCGTCAGCCCTTCATAGGGAACAAATTCGACAGCGTAAGTCGTGCCTTCCCCTAAAATATCGCAGTTGTAGGCTTCCCGGTGCATCGTCGTTTCACCCGTTGCACTCAGCAGTTCATTATTTAATACGGGCCCATTTTTAACGTCAATGGAGAAGCCCACATCGCGGAGCACCAGTTTCGGATACATGCGGCTCGATTCGGAATCTTCTTCATATTCTTTGATCCGCCATTCCGCGTTATCTTTCGCATAATCTAAACGCAGCCCTTCCCCGTGAAAGGTATAGTGTTCGCGCAGGGTCCACGGCAGTTTCTCCGGGACAGGGTCCGCTTTAGCAGCAGGAGCCGCCCACACCATCATGGGCGCCATCAGCAAAAGAAGCAGCGTGTATACAAGCCAAGTTGCGTTATTCTTCATGAAAAAGATCCTTTCTGGACAGTGTGAACCAATACCTTAAACCCGAGGAGTAACAGTTTTTCCCCATCCCTTATTCCAAGCACCAAGCACGCGAAATAGGTATTCATTTCAAAACGCGTCGGTGTGGGAAGAGTATATACTATTTGCGGCTCAATTCAGGAAAAGATATGCCCCTGCAAGCGTCACGGCTCAAGTCTTCGCCTCCGCCAAAACAAGTGTAAACAGGATGTCTTGCGCCTGATTATCGAAATCCAGCCATAAGGTATTGCTATTTGCGTCCCACTGCTGATCAACAAATATACCGGGTTTTGTCTTTAAGGAAGCGGGAGCGGCAGGCAATGCGACGCGTGCCCGAGCACGTGTACCTACGGGGCCCCGCGCCACAAAGCGGAACTGCTCCTTATCTTTCTGTTCTTTCCGGATCCTGCAGGCAGCCGCCGCCACCTTGGTATCGCCGAGATGTTCCCGTGCCCAATGAAGATCATAGAGCAAGCTTCTTTCTCCCGGCCCCAAGATTTTTTCATCAATGATAGGTAATCGGGGATCCAGAATATCAATAAAGAGACCACTCAAGGTCAGCGACTCATCATCAATCGATTCATCCATCACCGACGCGATAACGTAGGGACCGCGCCGCAATTTCAGATAGTTTTGGGTCTTCAATGTTTCGCCCCGCCGCTGCAGCATCATTCTCACGAGCGCCATCAGCTCATCAGCGCCGTTTTCCTCTTTTGCCAGCTCGCTCGGAGCCTTCTTATAAATACAGACCCACCCTTTATCCACGGCCGCAGCGGTCGACGACGCGGCGTTTTGAAGCTGTAGACGATCAAGCAAATCCATGGCCGGCGTCCCTTTTGTACCGCCGTATTTATTCCACCATACCCGAACAAGATTGTACGGATCTTTCCCATCATCGATAAAAAGAAGGCTGCCGCCATCACGGACCCAGCGCTCCAAAATCTTATGATAGTCTGCTTTGAGCGGTTTTTGACCTTCATAGCTAAGCAGCAACAGCTTCATCCTGTCCAACACATTGGGCGTTTCCAAGTTTTCCATTTGAACCAGTTCCACGGGGATGCCATGTTTCACAAGGGGCATGGTCAGCCCATAAAGGTGGCTCAGATGGGCATCGCTTGACGTGGGCGCGGCACGCTGAAACATCAAACTATCCGAGACCAGCACACCAATACCCCGTGTGCCCGTCTCATATTCGACAACGTCCTGATCCATGTCATTGAGCGCATTTATAACACTCAAGATTTCTGTGGCATAGTCCATGGGGATGCCCTCACGTTCTTCGGAACTCCTGTCCCGATCGACTTTCGGATAACTGCCCTTGAAAATACGAGTAGGCCAAGGCATCACTTCAAAGCGGTGCACTTCCGGCCAAAACAAGGAGGAGATAACGGTGCACTCATAATTTAGTTTGTAGTTGTTCCAACTGTAGTTGGGATTGTCTTCGATAGGATCAGCAAGAAACCAAACTTTCCTGCCCGTGGGACGTACCATGGCGAGCATTTGGCTATATTCCAAGAAGCCGCTCTCGAAGGTACGTTCTTTCAACAAACCCCGATACACATTGGCACTCCGAGCTGTGCCCGTCCACACCTGCGCCACATAGCCGTCCATGGCTTCCAGATCCATTAAATGTGCCATAGGGCTGACAATGCGCCACTGGGCATAGCTGTTGAGGCTGTGGGTCGGCACAATACAATCCACGCTTTTGCCTTGTTCTTGGGCGCGTTCTTTGATATGACTGAAGACCTCTCGCAAGGCGTTGAAATAGAGTTCATACTTGAGTTTGCTCGCCCGGTATTGAGCGTCCACACTCGAATCAGGCGCCTGCCACGGCTCGCCAAAAAAGCGTGCCCATTCTTCTTTGAAAGCATCGCTCCAGCCTGTTTCTGCCCAATACTCCGGTTCCTCTAAAAAGATGGCTTGTACCCCCTCATCCACAGCCGTTTCCACACGCTTTTTAATATATTCGATATAGGCGTCGGTAGGGACATTGTAGCCCACCGTCGTGCTGTCGCCGTGCATATACAGCCTGCCCGATTTCGCCGTTTGCACTTCCTCTTTTTTGAAGCCCGACCCGTCGTTATAATAGTCACCATAATGGCCCCACGCGATGCCCGTCATCATGCCAATGGAATAGCCCTCTTCCCGCCACCGAGCCACCCGTTCTTTAAAGCTTTCATTCACACCATAGACCACCGCCATATCAGTGCCAATATCGATTTGCGGCGTGTAGGGACCCGCCTCTTGAAAGCAGGTATAATCAGGGCCGAAGGTATCCGCAAAAGAGAGGAGGCTAATCAACGCCAAAACGAGTAATAAGGAAAGAACAAGTCGCTGTATCATGACATCTCCTTGGAAAGGCTCCATGCACCATTATGTTTGCGCCCAGAAAGAATGCGCTCACGGAGTGCTGTTCTTTTGTTCTAAGGCGCCGCAGGCAACACCGGACAATTCTTTAATGAATTGACTGCCAAAGGCTAAGGAAGGTGTCCAAGCGCCGCCACCGACCTTGCCCGCAAGGACATGTTCCGCACAGCGTATGGCAGATTCAAAGGTGAGCGAATAGCCGTTCGGCGTGGTCATCGTCATCGAAACACGGTCGCCCGATTCATTGCTCACAAGGCCGTAAAACTCCGACGTGTCTTCCAAACGCTTGGTTTCATCAGGTCCCGAAATCATCTTGCCCACAGCCCATTTCGCCAATTGTTGTATCCATTTCTTTTGCAGCAACGAGGCATAGGCTCCCCAACGCCGCACCGTTTTATATTGTTTTTCCGATACAGCGGTAAAGACTTCAATATTGGGAATGCCCGTAGAATGGAATGCCGTAGACACATCGCCCCATGGAATGGCAATGGCAAAGTCTTCCCCGGAGGCGAAAGGGATCGTATCACTGAGCGTGCCCACCGTCAACTGTTCAAAAGCGCCGTCTCGTCTCACGGTCACGCCTTGAGCAACTCCTTCCAAAATGGTTTTGGCTGTACCCGGGCTCAAGTGTCCCGCTTTGTTCTTCAACGCAAGCCGCAGCGTAGTGGCGTCGGGCAGCGCCTCCTTCAACATCGCAGCCAAACAGTCTGAAGGCACCACATCATAGCCTACCCCCGGCAGTACGGCAATACCCGCTTGCGTCCAGCGGTCTCGCTCACGGAAAATGGTTTCGAATACGCTGATTTCTCCTGTCACGTCAAGGTAGTGTGTTTTCGAGATCACGCACGCGTCCAGCATCGGCGCCGCCGTCGCGGAAAAGGGACCGGCACAGTTCAACACAAGGGTAACATCTTCAAGCGCCCGCGCACTGGCCACCGTATCGCTCAAATTAAAGATACGCTGCGCCAAGTTCAGTTCAGCGGCAAGGGCTTCGACAGCCTCTTTATTTCTGCCCGCGAGAATGGGGCGCATGCCTCGTTCCAATGCCTCTAAAGCGCAGTGTTTGCCCGTATAACCGTTGGCGCCATAAATCATAAATACGCCGTGTTCTGTCATAGAAGCAACTCCTTTCATTTTAAAAATAAAATACGAGGACTACAGCCTTGGCAGCGCCTATGTCCGATCTGAAATGACCTTGCAAAAGGCGCGCTCCTAAAACCCTAAAAGCTTTCCCTATTCTGATGCATAAGGACTCAATTCGGACATTTCATATTCCCACATTAACACGGTCAAGTTCAATTCTCATTGACACCGGAACGCGTAAAGCGACGCTCACGCTTCAAAAACAACATCCACAGTCTATTTTTGGTATCATTTCCTATACATCAGGAGGAAATATCATGCGTCTATCTTTATCTGTCTTTGTCTCGAGTCTTTTCTGTCTCGTATCTGCCCTTGCCGCAGCCCAAGGCGCTGTCTCATCCGAGCCCGTCCAAATCAACGGCGTCTTCCCGTCCTTGACCGTCTTTGCATCCGGCGTTAACAGCCGCAGTGAGACCGGCGTAGGCGCCCTCATCCCGTGGGCAGACAAATTATGGGCGATTGGCTATGTGGCACACATCCACGGCGCCGGCATAGGGCTTTATGAAATTTCTGAGGATATGACCATGCGTCTCCATCCCGAAGCCGTCACCGGAACTTTCGCCAACCGCTTGGTTCATTGGGAAACCTCGCAGGCAGTGATCGGTCCCCACGTGATCGATGCGGAAGGAAATGTGCGCACCATTGAAGCCTTAAAGGGGCACCGCTTGACCGCCACAGCCCGCCATCTCGTGCATCCCAAAAGCATGGTTTATTTCCTGACCATGGAAGGTTTGTTTTTTGAAACTGATCTGCTGAGCCTCGAGACCACCGAACTCGCCGATTTAAAAGAGACTCTGAAAATTGACGGACAAGCCCATTTCAAAGGCTGCCACACCGCACAAGGACGGGTCGTCGTCGCCAATAATACCTATGAAGAAGAAGAGTTTCTCGGCACCAGAGCCGCCGGTTGTCTGGCGGAATGGGACGGCGAAACATGGACCGTCCTCGAACGGAACCCCTTCGTGGAGGTCTCAGGCAAACAAAATCCTATAGCGGGGCAGCGCTTCGGCAATACTCTTTTTGCCACGGGCTGGGATAAATCAAGCGCCATTCTACGAGTACTCCACGATGGGCAATGGTCGCGCTATCTGCTGCCCAAAGGCAGCCAGTCTTTTGATCACACGTGGAACACGGAATGGATGCGCATTCGTGAAGCCCAGACCGAGCGCTATATCATGGACTTGCACGGTATATTTTACGAATTGCCCGCATTAATCTATGCAGGCAGAGTGTGGGGGATACGGCCCATTTCCACCCACCTCCGTATTGTCCCTGATTATTGTCATTGGCGCGGACTCTTCGTCATGGCGTCCGACCAAACCGATAATGCCGTGGGACAGCCCCAGTCCGGATTATGGTTTGGCAATATTGATGATTTGTGGAATATGGGCAAGCCCGCAGGGTGGGGGGGACCTTGGTGGGATAGCCCCGTGCAGGCGGATGTACCTTCCGACCCTTATTTGATGACCGGCTTCGACCACAAAGTATTGCACCTCCAAAATAAGGCGGAAGAAGCCGTCACATTTACCGTTGAAGTGGATTTTCTCGGAGATGCCTCTTGGGTGACCTACGCCGCAAAAGAGCTGCAAGCTCAAGAATATCTGCACCATGAATTTCCCGCAGCCTTCTCCGCCCATTGGGTGCGGCTCCGCGCCAACAAAGATTGTCAGGCAACCGCCCATTTCATCTACCGCTGAAAACGTTGCATGACCTATTCCACTTTTGTTTAAATACACTTCTCAGGGGAGATTAAATCATAGGAACAACAGAGATGAATCCGAATACACATAAATTTGATACGGCTGCCCCACAGTGGGACAATAAAGTCCGCCGCCACACCATGGCACAAAATCTTTTCACAGCATTGGAACAGAAGATCTCTTTCCACAAAGACATGCACGTCCTCGATTTCGGATGCGGCACCGGATTGGTCACCCTCCAGATCGCCGAAAAGGTGGCGCGCATCACCGGCGCAGATACCTCCGGCGGGATGCTGGAGCAGCTGCGCCAAAAAGCTGATTTCGCCTCCTTAACCAACGTGGATACATGGAAATTGGAGACAGAAGAGCGCATCCCCGCCAAGGGCAGCTTTGACGCCATCGTCACTACCATGACCCTGCATCACGTTCAACATATTGAAGCCCTCTTCCAAGACTTGTTCTTATTGCTCCGCCCCGGCGGGAAGATAGGGCTCATCGATCTCGACACCGAAAACGGGCATTTCCACAGCGATGAAACCGCCCTCTACCATAAAGGATTTAACCGCGAACAGCTGATCCAACTCCTCGCGAAAAGCGGTTACATCAACATTGAAGCAACTACCGCCGCAGAGACAACCCGGCCCTCATCGCTCACCGGAGAAATGACCACCTTCACCATGTTTTTAATTAGCGCAGAACATCCTTAAGCCTTCCCGCAGACAGGGCGGCCTAAGCACGTCACTGCCTTAATCCAACCTACCAACCCATCCTTTAGAAAAGAGGTATCATGACATCGCAAACAGAGGCCCCGACAAAAGCCGTATCCGCCCGCATTGTCAGTGTGGATGTGTTACGTGGTTTTGACATGCTCTGGCTCGTAGGCGGAGCAGGGGTTGCCTTGGGCATCGGCAGGCTCCTCGGTTCGCCTTGGAAAGAAGGCATTCAGCGCCAATTCCAACATGCCAAGTGGGACGGCTTTTACTTCTATGATTTGATTTTTCCGCTCTTCATATTTCTCGCAGGCATGTCCATCGCCTTTTCCATGGGACGCATACTGAAGGAAGAAGGGCGCCTTGCCGCACTCAAACGACTGGGACGGCGCTGCCTCATCATGTTTTTACTCGGCATCTTCTATAACGGCGGCTTGTCGCAGCCTTGGCCCGAGGTGCGTATACTCGGCGTGTTGCAACGTATTGCCCTCTGTTGTTTCTTTGCCGGACTCCTTTTTTGTTTTATGTCGTGGCGCGGCATGTTAGCGTCCTTATTCCTAATCTTGGGCGGCTATTGGATCCTCCTCAGTTTCATCCCCGCACCCGATCTGTCGGCTGTTTCATGGGCTGAAGGTGAAAATTGGGTCTCTTGGATGGACACCGCTCTCTTACCCGGCCGAATACTCTATGACAGCTATGACCCCGAGGGAATCTTAAGTACCTTGCCCGCTGTGGGAACCTGTCTCCTGGGCGTCTTCGCAGGGCTGCTCATCAAATCGAAGAATATAATCCCAAAACGAAAGGCAGCGGCATTTTTACTGTCCGGGGTGGGCATCGTCCTCATCGGCTATCTCTGGGGATTCCAATGTCCCATCATTAAAAAAATTTGGACACCTAGTTACGTCTGTGTGTCAGGGGGATACAGCCTCATTCTCGTAGCCCTGTTTTTTACAGTCATTGATATTTTTAAAGTGCAATGGTGGATTGCGCCCTTCGTCTGGATCGGCAAAAATTCCTTGACCATCTACATTGCCCGCAGTGTAATTGATTTCTCGAAAATAGGGGATCGCTTTGTCGGCGGCAGTGTGGCGCTGTGCTTTGGCGAAGACGGCGCCTATATGCTCAAAGTCTCCGTTGCCTTAGGGCTGGCATTACTCTTTGTCTGGTTTTTAGACAAAAAACGTATCTATCTGCGCCTGTAACAGCCGCGATTCTCCTCCAAAACCATAGAGGCCTGCCGCCTTCTACAAGACGACAGGCCTATTTGTTATAAACAGCGTGTTCTTTCACCAACCTTTTAGTTTATCTTATATCCTTTCAAGATAGTCGAGATAGCATTAGGCGCGCTGGCAACAAATTCCAAAGGTTCTTCCAAAGGAATTGGATCCAGCAGATCAATGAAACTCACGCCGTTATTGACTACACCACGTCCGATAGGCCGAGGATCAGGCTTACGCGTCTGTGTAAGGTTGTCCGGTCGATACACGGTAATGATGGCGCCTTCCACCGGATATTCCAAGCTGATTGATTCGGCTACAGGCGGGCCGCCTTCCCACGGCGAAACGAGCCGGAGAAAACGATATTTTAAATTGGGGATGAGGCTTTGTTGGTACGGGTTTGAAGTCCACAATTCCAACGTTGGGTCGCCCAAACAATGCCACAGATAAAGCTGAGCCACTGATGCTGATTCTCCGATAATCGAACCAAAAGCGCCCATTCCGCTCTTCGACATCAAGTACAGCTTGCCGTGGTTCAAAATGTCGCCTAAGCGCCGTTGTGAAACATTGCTTCCGAAGGTACCCACTGCAGAGGACCAGATAGCATCAAAAAAGCCTTGGGTCAGTACTGAGTTTTCCCAGCTGGGACTATTCCGCGTGTCGCAGAGCAGCGCCACAGCGCCGCCGTCCGCTTTGCGCAGCAATTGTTCCGCAAAATAGACGCCGGAAGCACTCGTTCCATAGTCTGTGCGGGTAATGGAATCAGCAGTTTCGTTATCCCAAAAGCCGCTGGCACAGTTTACACTGAAGACCACAGGCAGCAGCGCGCCGTTCCGCAGATTGGGGATGTTCCCTACCGTAAAACGGGGGTCAGACCAGCCGTTCACCCCGCCATGATCACGGTGCATGATCAGGAAACGTCCTTCGTTCCAAGTATTTTGAATATCGGTGTAATTCGCGTTCCAACTAAAGCCGTTGCCGTATCTGAGGGCGGAAGGGAGAAGCGTTCCGTCATAGTACCGTGCCGGGATTTGGTTGCCCGTCGCAATATAGAGCCGATCAACCGTTTTGCCCGCACTGCTCATGACGTTGCGCGCGAACTCAGAGACTTCGACGAAGGTGCGCTCTTCCACACCACTTTCAGAAGCGCCCGTCCGGCAACATTGGAACTGTGCAGCAATCGCAGCCTTCTCATAGAAACTTTCCAGCCGAGGCGGCTCTTTTTCGTATTGGATAATTTTTGACACGACCGTATTCGCCTGTTCTGCCGTGTCAACCGAAATACGGCCCACAGCAAAATCAGGGATACGATCGGTCTGAGGATTACCCAAAACAGCATAGGGCCAGTCTGTACCGATGCCGTTAATATAGAAAGGCGCAATAAATTCAGCATCGCCAAAAAGCAGGACGTAGGAGGGACGCAGATAGTTTTCATTGTAACGGCGGTGAATTTCTGCCACGATACTGTTGTTGCTTCGAAAATTCGTGTCCGAACCGGTACCGCAGAGAATTACGCTCGTCCAAATGCCTTTAGACCGCTTCCAATCACGGAGACGCTCCGCGGCCGCTTGGAAATTCGGATGGGTGAAAATGATAAACTCTTCGCCAAAAGTATTGATAATCTTTCCGCCCACAAATTTGCTTAACGACTCTGTGTTTAATACAGCGCCCGTATATAGGGAAGCGTTCGATTCAAAGGGGCTCAGCATATTTTCCGTGAGGAAAACACCGTCTCCGCCTTCAAAAGAAATATGTATATCCGCCTCACCGAACAAACGTAATTTATTACTCTTCGGATAATATTGACCCGAGGCTACTTCCACCAAATAGTATTCTACATCCCGGCCGTTGCCCATATATTTGATAGACACCGCTTCAGGCGGATAGGGCTCGTCCGAATCGTAGACCGCTAGATTCTGCGTGAAGGGCGCATTCGCGAACATCGAAGGATCCGGCATATCATCGTCAAGGGGCTGAGGCTGGCAAGGATAGAGGAGCATAGAAATCTCTTCCACCACTTGCGCGGCCGATTGACGCTGATCATCAAGCGTCACTTTTGCGCCTATGGGTGCCGCAATCAGATTGCGATAAATCGGAACCGCCGGCGCGCCGGGCTCACCGTTCGCAGTCTCCGCACCGAGGATCTGTAAATCCGTGAAGATTTTACGCGACGCTCCCTCACCTTGTGCGATGCTTATAAACCGGGGCTCACCAAAAATCCCCGAAATGCTGAGCGATGCTGCACTCTCTTCTTCCACATTGGCTTCCGCCGTTAAGCCCACCCGTTTGGAGCCGGGACATTCTTCTTTCGCTTCAATGGAGGCCAAGATGTCTTGCCGAAGTGTGCGCCCTTTATTATACAGGTCTTCCGCCGTGTTCACCGCTTTATCGTGACGGAGTTCCTGAGTTTTCCGTAAGTATTTGCTATACAAAACCTCGCCGGCACCGCATAAATCGCCTCCGCGATACAGCGCTTCGGCCTCTTGCAGATGCTCTTCCAAGTCTTCTTTATCGGCTTCTTCCAGCGCTTCTTCCGGATCACTTAAGATCATGACACGGATATCTTCGTATTCTTGGAGAATACGCTCTTCCGCGCCGGCAATGGTGGGCGTCGCTTGCGCAGACACACCCTCGCTATAGTTACCGGAGGTATCGAAGGCAAAGGCGCTATAAAAATATTCTGTGCCGTTCGAAACCGTTTCGTCGACAAAGGAATTTTCAACGCCTGTATAGACCGCCGTCCCATCTTCCGGAGACGTCGGCGCACTCACATTTTTTCGAAGTATCGTCACACCTGCAAAATCACTGTCCGAGGGGTTGCTCCAGCCTAATGACACAGTGCCGTCGCCGGCAAGAGCAACAAGATTGCTGACCGGGCCCGGCGGCGTCGTGTCCACTTCGCAGCCGCTAAACAATAGGCAAGTGGAGACGGCACAGACCAGCACCGTTAGGCAGACACAAAGGTTTCGCAAAAACAGCTTCATTTCGTCATTCTCCTTGAGTAGATTTGATTCATACACACAACACGTAAATTTTAATCAAGACGAAAATATTCGGAAGGGGTAGGAGGGAGGATAAAGGTGATTTAACTATCGACCGTCTTCATAGAGATACCACACATATTTCAACGGTCAATGCTGTATCCAAACTACGAATACAACGCACAGCCATTGTCTTAAACATTCAAAAAGGGGGCTATATTTCAAAAACCGCAAATTTTTTTTCTATATACGGATCAATAAACACAGTTTACTAGTATTTATTTCTTCGAAATCACAAAAGAAAAATTGTACCGAAAAAGAGAGTGAGGAGGAGAGAAAAAGAGAGAATGCCCCGGACTTGGCGCAAGAGTATCGCAAGTGAATAGGCGTGCTTGATCCCCTAAACAAGCCTATTCTTTCCCCCTTACAAAATCAACAGCCCATCGCTGCCATAACGCTCAGAGCCCGTTCTAAAGAACGCCAGCGGATTTCAGGGAGCACGGATCTAAGTTTTGAATGGAAAAGTTTTCATAGTCAAATAGAAAATCTTAGACCGCGAGTTGCGATTAGAAGGCTTTTGGTCTTTAATAAGTGTATCACGCCGGACGCGTCCTTTTGCGCGCCGGACTTCATGGGATAAAATGCGGTCAAGAATGAAGTCGGATTCAAGATTGAAATGTAGCCGTTTCCTGGAAACAGACTTCAAAAAAAGTTAACGAGATAAACCTCAAGTATGACTTAATTATCTTCTTTTATCTTATTAATCAAAATTATAGCGCCGGAGGTCAGAGCTTCAATATTAAAATAATATCACACAATCAAAGGAAAAAAATCTGCAATACGCATAGTTTTAAGTTATCAGTTTTCGTTTTTCTTTTGGCATGTTATTAATAAGTAAATCCAACAGTTTGTCAATGTTGTAGTTGTATTCTGCAGAGTAGTAAATGGGGCTCTTGATTTTGATTCCCGTAGACTCCAAAATTCTTTTTTGCACTGAGTTTGATTTCTCTTCCAAAAAATCAACCAATCTATGTTCTGGTTTATTTTCGCTATGGTTCCAGTGATAACTGCGGTTTACCCCGAAATTAGTACCACTGTCTTAAGTGGAATCTGTATCCTTTAAATGGTCAAAAAGAAAGGATGCAGATGGGCAAGAAACGCAGACAATTCACGGATAAGTTCAAGGCCAAGCTAG
>JAAYJI010000351.1 GCA_012523015.1 Candidatus Hydrogenedentota bacterium | reverse complement strand
TCATCTCGTGTAAAATGGTGGTGGGACATTATGGACTCCTTCGGGTGTTTGGTTAGAACTATTGTACCGAAGATCTCTGTGATGTCCTCTTTTTTTGCACCCGTTGCATTTCAACCTTGAATCCGCCATTTGCATGTTGCGGGGTTATTTTTTGAGTATGGGATTCGGATCGCGAGGCTTTAGATGGGATAATACCGTGCTGCCCAGTCGGGATTGAGACGTGCTTGCATTTCGAAAGCATCGAGCAACACAAAGGCCGCCATATTTTCGATGACAGGCACGGCGCGCACAACAATGCAGGGGTCATGTCTGCCTTTGACTTCCACGTCGCAAGGCTCACCGTCAACAGTGACTGTATGTTGTTTTGATGCAATGGACGCGGTAGGTTTCACCGCAACACGCATAAGAACAGGCGCTCCGCTGGAAATACCGCCGAGAATACCGCCATGATGGTTGCTGGTGAATCCGTCAGGATCCATGCCGTCATTGGCTTGGGACCCTCGCAGTTTGGTGATGGCGAAGCCGTCGCCCACCTCCACGCCTTTGATGGCGCCGATCGTCATGATGGCACTACATAAGCGAGCGTCTAGCTTTCCAAAAACCGGGTCACCCAGCCCCGGCGGCAACCCGTAAATCTCAAGCTGTATGACGCCGCCAACAGAATCTTTTTGGGCACGTGCGTTTAAAATCGCCTCTTCCATTTGTGGTGCCACATCGGGGTCAGCACAGCGCACAGGATTTTTTTCAATAAACTCATGGTCACATTGTGTCGCCTGAATACCGGCTATCTCCACGGCATGGGCAACGATGCGAACGCCGAAATTAGCGAGGATCTTACGGGCAAAAGCACCGGCGGCAACCCGGCACGCTGTTTCTCTTCCGGACTGGCGCCCGCCGCCGCGATGATCGCGCAATCCATATTTTTGGTAGAAGGTAAAATCTCCGTGTCCCGGGCGGAATAGCTCTTTGAGGTGGTCATAATTTTTCGAGCGTTGGTCTTCGTTTTGGATCATCATCGCCAGAGGCGCACCCGTCGTTTTTCCTGCATACACGCCGGAAAGAATTTCGACGGCATCGGCTTCGCGTCGTTGTGTCACGACTTTACTTTGTCCGGGGCGGCGGCGATCAAGTTCCTTTTGGATATCTTCTTTGTCGAAGGCGATACCCGGGCGCACGCCGTCAAGGACGACACCAATGGCTTTGCCGTGACTCTCACCGAAAGTAGTACATTGAATAATTTCGCCAAAGGAATTGGCGCGTAAACTGCGAAGCGCCAATTCTTCACCTACACGATCGGCAAGTGCCGCGGCGAGTTCTTCGGGAACGCCATCAGTGGTATCCAAAACAATATCGGCGAAAGGAGTCAACACTTCTTTGCGTAAGGCACATTGCTGATAAAAGCGAAACTCTCCGTTTTCATCGTTAAAGGCGGGTGGAATGCCATGATTCGTTGCGCGCTCCCAGAGCACGGCGGGCTGTGCCTTCAAGAGAATCAACACGCCCCTGCGCCGCAAAGGTATACGCGAATCGGGATTCATCATAAGTTCGCCGCCGGTAATGACAACATGGTAGGCCAGTTCGGAAGCTTTGACCGCCGCTTCACGTTCAAGAAAACGGAAGGCCTCTTCCCCATCTTCAATAAAAATCTCGCGGCAACTGCGGTTTTTGGGGTCGAGGGTTTCTATAATGCGGTCTGTGTCCACCCACGGCCGCCCCAGCTCTTCAGCCAACGCAATACCAACCGTGGTTTTCCCTGCGCCTTTAGGGCCCATAACAACAATATTCATCACTGTGTTTCCTTTAATACTTAATGGGCGTCATCGCTAAGCAGGCCGCCAATAGCGGCTAGATCCTCAAAGAATCTTGGGTACGTGACATTAACGGCTTCTGCGCCTTGTACTACGACCAAGCCCGGTATAGCGGTGGCAATGACGGTAAGCGCCATAACAATACGATGATCACCATGACCGTTGACTTTGCCGCCGTGCAAGGATCTGCCTTCAATCATCATTCCATCTTCAAACTCTGTGATGGCTGCGCCCAGTTTTTCCAATTCTTCGCGCATCACACGAATACGATCTGTTTCTTTCAGTCGTGCCTGCGGCACATTGACGAGCCTTGTTGTTCCTTCAGCGAAACACGCAAGAGCCGCCATTATAGGTAAAGCGTCAGGAGTATCGTTGAGATCAAATTCACAGCCGCGCAACGCTTTTGCACTGACAACAGTGCCTTCCGGCTCATCCTTGACCTCTGCTCCCATTGCCTTCAGATACTCAAGAATCGCTTTATCACCTTGTGTATCGTTCTTGTCGAGCCCACGAGAACAAATTTTATTTCCGGGTAACGCCCCTGCCGCCAAGAAAAACGCGGCTGAGCTAAAATCAGCCGGAACAGCACAGTCTACCGGCGCATATTGTTGACCGCCCGGGATATGAAATTCTGTGAGGTCACTGTCATACCTTACCTCAATCCCTTGCCGTTCAAGCCAACTCAAGGTCATCATGACATAAGGTTTTTCATTTAAAAGCGGTACCTGCAATCGGGTATCTTTTTCGGCCAAAGGCGCATTCATTAACAAGGAACTAACATACTGGCTTGTGACGGCTTCAATTTCCGTTTCACCGCCACGGAGCCTGCCTTTTATAACCATGGGCGGACATCCGTTATTCCGTGTGGAATGTGCCTGTGCCCCTAAATCGTTGAGGGAAGCAGCCAGCGGTCCACAAGGACGAGAGCGTACTTGTGCATCGCCCGTAAGTACCGCCGTGCCGGACTGAAGCAACGCCGCACTCCCCATAACCATACGCATCGTAGTACCGGAATTTTCGACATGAATAATATCATCGGGCGCTTTTACAGTACCGCCGGTTCCCTGTATCCTCCAGAGATCCGAACTCATCTCAATCTCGGCGCCCAGCAAGGTATAAGCGTTGCGGACTGCTTCCGCGTCCATAGATTCCAGGGGTCGTCTGATCTTACTCTCCCCTGTCGCTAATGCCGCCGCCACAACGGCACGAATGGTGTGGGATTTAGATCCTGGTATAGTAACCTCACCACGCAGGGAGCTCTGGGCAATCGTCAGATCCATGACACTCATATCCTCTTCATAATAGGCGTTCCGCCAACAACGCCAATACAGAACAAAGAGACAGAATGAGCAAGCAACGACCCGCTCATTCTGTCTTAACAGTTCATACTCCAGATTACAAAAAAGAGTTTAAATAATGCCGATTTCTTCTAGGCCTTTTTTAAGGTTACGTTTCTCGGCAGCTGTCAATTCACGTTGAGGCGGACGCGCATAACCTGCATCAAAGCCGCGCATGCGGAGACCTTCTTTGAAAGCGGCCAACATCTGACCATATTTGAAAAGGCGGGCAGCTTTTTCAAGGCGCACTTCTTCTTTCCAAGCTTTCTTCAGGTCACCCTTGATTATATTGTTGTAGACCGCGGCATAAATTTCGCAAACTACATTGGAAAGGCCCGATACAACAGCGGGGCAGCCGGCAAGAATGGCTTGGTAGCCATAGTCGTCAACACCGCAAATCACGCTGAAGCCGTCAGGTGTGTTGCCGATCATGCGTGTAATTCCCTGCATGGATCCCGAACTGTCTTTAATGCCGACAATATTTTCTTCCGATTCAGCGAGGCGGATCACCAGTTCCGGATGCAGCACATTACGTGCACAGGACGGAATGTTGTACAGCAAGATGGGAAAACCGTCAACGGCACGCGCGATGCTTTTGTAATAAGTGAAGAGGGAAGCATCGTCGTAGGCGTAATATCCCGGCGCAACAATAGACGCTGCCGTAGCTCCGCAGTCGCGTGCGTGACGTGTCAATTCGATGGTCGTCGCCGTATCAAAGGTACCGGTGTGAGCAATGACGGGAACTTTCTTATCAACAGAGCGTAATACTTCTTCTAAGGTTTCGCGCCGTTCATCAGGTGTCATCAACATTCCTTCACTCGTGGTGCCACAGGGGAAAAGGCCATGAGCCCCCTGTGAGAGTATCAGGTTTGCCAAAGGACCGACCTTCTCATAGTCTACATTCTCCCCGCCCTTTGTAAAAGGGGTGACCATGGCGGATATAATTCCGTTGATCTTAAATTTTTGTGTCATTGCATTACTCCATTGGGTTAATTTTGAGACAGTGTAGGCGTTACAGGATCGTAACGATTGCCACTATGATACCCTATTCAGGGTAAGCCGGTACAATCCATGTTTATCTTGGATTATTAATGACTTTAACATCGGAGAATCACGGTTAAAATCCAAGATTTTTTATATAAAAAAAAACTTTACTTTCAAGACCGAATATTGTATAATATCGTATAGAAAGTTCTATGCGTGCTAAAAGTGTTACATCAAAATTTGACGATGAGGCTTAAAAGACAGCAAGGAGATTGGATTTATGAACAAAGTAAAACGTATGTGGGTTCTGGTTTTAACGTTGGTAATTCTGACTTGTGTTGTGACTGGTGTTGCCATTGCAGCGTCTAGCAGCACTGCTTCTACAGACAAAGAAGTCGCGACGAGCACAGTAAGCGGCGGAGCGGGTGGTGCCGGTGGCGCGGCCGGTGGTGCCGGCGGCGGCGCGACAGGCGGCGGCGGCGCTGATGTCCGCGTAGCATACTATTAATTTTACCTGAGTTTTTATTGATACTGAATAGTTGAAGCAGGATGTTTGTCCAAGACGAATATCCTGCTTCTTTTCTTTTTATACACCAAAAATTATTTCGCTTGAATCGACATCGCTCCCGCACTAAGGCCATGCAAGCATACGGGTAATTCTGAAGGTAGTTACCGGAAAAGTAATCCATCGCGGAAAAGATGCGAAGTTATATCTCTCCCTCTCTACCGATGTTTTTCTTCTCTTATCCCAATAGAGCCGCAATAATTTCGGGAGCCTGCTTCATGGCATCAGGTAATTTTTCCACGTCCTTACCACCTGCCTGCGCCATGTCGGGCCTTCCGCCGCCGCCACCACCCACCAGAGGCGCCAGTTGCGCGACAATCTTGCCGGCGCTGATACGGTTAGTCAAATCTTTCGTGACTCCTGCCGCCAAGGCGACTTTTCCATCACAATCACTGCCCAATACGACAACCCCCGATCCGAGCTTATCGCGGCTTTGATCAAGGAGTGCACGCAGGCTTTTAGCATCCATTTCTTTCACATGCAGCACAAGCGCCTTGACGCCTTTGATATCCTGCACCTGATTCATCAAATCGGTGCCGCCGCCTGTTGCAGCCTGTTGCTTCCATTTTGCCACTTCGCGGTCCAGACGTTTATTGTCGGCAAGCAGCATTTTGATGCGATCTTCCAACTGATCCGGTCGTGTACTCAACAATTGGGTTGATGCGGAAAGCTGCCGCTCATGTTCTTGTATGGCTTCAATGGCGGGCGCGCCGCACACCGCTTCAATCCGGCGTACGCCGGCGGCAATGGCGGACTCAGTAAGTATCTTGAACAGACCAATAACGCCTGTTCGGGAAACATGACATCCACCACATAATTCTTTACTAATCCCCGGGGTTTGCACAACACGGACAACGTCTTCGTACTTCTCGCCGAAGAGTGCCATAAACCCTTCTTTGCGGGCATCATCCAAATTTTTGTGATCTATCTGTACCGGAAGATCCATGCGTATGGCGGCGTTCACTTCACGCTCAACGTCTTGCAGACGCTCTAAATCAATGCCTTCAAAATGAGTGAAGTCGAAGCGAAGGCGATCAGGGCCTACATAGGATCCTGCTTGCTGGACATGCTCGCCAAGTGCATGCCTAAGGGCGGCTTGAAGCAAATGGGTCGCAGTATGATGATTTTCTGTTTTACGGCGTTTGTCCGCATCGATTTGTGCGTGGACCGTATCGCCCACTTGCAGTCGTCCTGAAATCATGGTGACCTGATGGACGAAACTCTTATCGACTTGGCATCGAGTACTGTCTACACGTGCCGTAGCATGGGCATTTTCGAAGAGCCCTGTGTCTGCTACTTGCCCGCCTGATTCTGCGTAAAAGGGGGTTTTATCCAATAGGATCCCGCCCGTTTCCCCTTCTTCTAAATGATCGCGTTGTTGGTCGTTGCTGATGATGGCTTGAATAGTCGCTTCGGAAGCGTCATTGTCATAACCAATAAATTCGGTATCCCCTAGTTTGTTGTGCAGTTCCCGATAGACAGGCGACACAGACTGTTGTCCGCTGCCGGTCCAAGCGTTACGTGCTTTGGCGCGCTGTTCTTTCATGGCAGCGGTAAATCCATCTTTATCCACTTCATAGCCGCGCTCTTCGGCGACATCGGTGGCGAGATCCAATGGGAAGCCGTAGGTATCATGCAACTTAAACAATTTTTAACCGGGAACGAGGGTCTCACCATTTTGCTTCATATCTTTGAATACATTTTTCTAGAGATCCATACCCCGTGCCAGTGCACTGGCGAAACGTTCTTCTTCCGTTAAAATAACTTTTTCAATACGTGCTCTGCCCTCAATCAATTCAGGGTATTGTTTACCCATCAGATCAATGACGGTAGGCGCGACTTTATGTAAGAAGACTTGTTCTAAGCCCAATTCGCGGCCGAAACGGGCGGCACGCCGTAACAAACGCCGAAACACATAGCCCCGTCCTTCATTGCCGGGCAAAATACCATCGGCGATCATAAAACTAAGTGCTCGGATATGATCTGCGATCACTCGGTAGGGCACGGGATTTTCTTCGTAGGGCACTTTGGTCAAGTCCCGCGTGGCTGCAATAATAGGGAAGATACCGTCTGTATCAAAAACTGTTTCTTTATTCTGAAGTAAGGCGGCGATGCGCTCCAGTCCCATGCCCGTATCGATACCCCGGTTCTTGAGCTGCGGCCGCGATCCATCCTTCTGTTGGTCGAATTGGGGGAAGACGAGATTCCAAAATTCAAGATACCGTTCTTTGGGGTCATTTTCGAGGGTGGCGTTGGGGTCTATATGTTCGCCCCGATCGTAAAGTAACTCTGAACAGGGCCCACAGGCACCCGTATCACCGGCAGGTCCCCAAAAATTATCAGCGTCACCGAGCCGAACAATACGGTCAGGGGAAATACCGATTTCTTTTTCCCAAATAGTGGCGGCTTCGTCGTCATCTTTGTATACAGAGACCACGACTGCCT
>JAAYJI010000350.1 GCA_012523015.1 Candidatus Hydrogenedentota bacterium | reverse complement strand
GTTGTGATAAAACGCTTTCAACCGGAAAAGGATGACTGGCAGCCGTCAGCATGTACCCATGCCTACACAGACCAATCACGGGGGCTGGGGCTGGCAGATATGGCAGCGGCTATTCGGTCGGGAAGACCGCCTCGTGCTGATGGAGCCCTTGCCTACCATGTTCTGGATATAATGCAGGCGTTTTTAGAAAGTGGCGAAAGACACGAGCCTATAGCCTTGGAAAGTACCTGTGAACGCCCTGCGCCGATGCCCGCAGGCTTATCGGATGGGTGCGTAGAATAACGAAGTGAAACAAAATATCAAGGGCGGTACAATCGCCTTTGCGTAAGGAGATGTAGCAACGATGCAACTATTAAAAGGACTTTATCAAGTTGGAGGAGACCTCAACGGCATTACGTGGGCAGGCGTTGATGCAGGATTTGACGATGCCAATTCTTATGCCCTTGACACAGGAGAAGGGATCATCTTATTCGATTGCGGCTGCGGCGACACGCTCTCTCAAATCATGCGTAATATGCAGTACTGGGGACTGAACCCGGAAGATGTGCGCCATTGTTTCTTAACCCATCCCCATCTTGATCATGCCGGCGGAGCCTATTTCTTGAAACGCTCCAATGTTGAATTGATTGCCCATCCTTATACGGCAGCGGCGGTGGCTTCGGGCGATGAACGCTGTTGCGGCTATCTCTATCATAAAACCTTTATGCCTTGTGAAGTGGATCGTGAGGTCAACGACGGTGAGACCCTTTCACTGCTGGGACTGTCCATCAAGGTACATCATTTTCCCGGTCATACCCTCGGCTGTACTGCCTACGCTTTTGAGTGGGAAAACAAAAAGATTATTGTTGCAGGCGACGTTATCGGCACCTTAAATGTTGGATATTTCGGCTGGGACGGCTCCATCGATTTCGACAAGAAACTGTACATCGATTCCCTGCGCCGTTTCGCTAAAATTGATCACGATATATTGCTTTCCGGACATGGCATGTCCTATTTCTACAAGCCGCGGCGCCGTGTGGAAGAAGTTTTTAACGAAGCGCTTATCCAGTGGCGTTGACACAGGAACAAAAACACGACATGGATTCCTACACCGAAGATTTTGAAAAACGACTCGAAGCAAAAGAGATTGTAGTGGCCATTATCGGGTTGGGCTATATTGGCACCCCTCTCGCCGCCCACTTTGTAGAGGCAGGTATTCGCGTGATCGGTATTGACGCAGATCCTGAAAAAATCACGCAGCTCAAAGAGGGGAAGATTTGCCTCAATCATTTGAACGCCGATTGGATACTACCGGCTGTGGCGGAAAATCGTTTTTGCCCTACTTCAGACTATGAGCTGCTCAAAGATGCGGATGCTATCATCATTTGTGTACCTACGCCCTTGACGGCTCACCGAGAGCCTGATCTGAGTCACGTGAAAGAGGCGGGCCGGCAGATAGCGCTGCGTCTGAAAAAAGGCGCCTTGGTATCCCTGGAAAGCACCACCTACCCCGGTACGACGATGGAGGTCTTGCTGCCGCTGCTCTCTCAAAACGGAAAAGAAGTGGGTCGTGATTACTTTCTCGTTTTTTCTCCTGAAAGGGAAGATCCCGGCAATCCCGTCTATTCCGTGTCCAACATCCCGAAAGTTATCGGCGGCGTCACGGAGCGATGTGCCGATCTCGCCGAGGCCTTGTATGGAACCATTTTCGAGAGAACGGTTCGTGTCAGTGTGCCCGCCGCTGCAGAGCTTTCCAAACTACTGGAAAATATTTTCCGAAGCGTGAATATTGCCTTGGTCAACGAGATGAAAGTGCTTTGCGACAAAATGGGGCTCAATGTGTGGGAAGTCATTGATGCCGCGGCAACCAAGCCTTTCGGTTATATGCCCTTCTATCCCGGACCAGGCTTGGGCGGACACTGCATTCCCATTGATCCTTTTTACCTTACGTGGAAAGCACGGGAGTATGGCTTTACAACGCGATTCATCGAATTGTCCGGTGAAATCAACACCTCCATGCCCCACTATGTTATCTCACGGGTCATACAGGCGCTGAACAAAAACGGACGCGCATTGAATGGGGCACGGGTCTTGTTGCTGGGAGCCGCCTACAAGAAAGATATTGGCGATTTGCGTGAATCGCCGAGTCTGCCTTTGATGCGGCTCATGGAGCAGCAGGGCGCACTCATCTCTTACAATGATCCTTATGTGCCTATCTTGGAGGATGAGGGTATAGTCCGGAAAAGCGTCGAGCTTACGAAAGAAGCCTTGGCCGCCTCCCACGTGGTATTGATCGCCACCGCCCACAGTTGCTATGACCCTGAATTTATTCTTGAGCATGCGCCGCTCGTCGTAGACACGCGCAACATGACCAAAAACGTGTCGACCAACCGCCATAAAATTGTCCGTGCGTAATAGATTATTCTTTTTCACGATTCAGAAATAAATTGTTGGACAAGTGTGTTATGTATCTTAACGGCAGCTGAAGTTGGTGCATCCCAATAGTCGGAGTACATCAAAAAGCATTAATACTTTGATTTTTTGCCGTGATTTTTTGTATAGTCTGCTTAACATTAGAAAACTGTTTTGCAGTTGCAGTGGGTAAATTGGGGTGTAATTCCCAAAGGAGAAACAACGATGAGTAATATAATCGAACTGACAGAAAATACCTTTAATGAAGCCGTGGCGTCCGGTGTGAGTCTGGTTGATTTTTGGGCCGAATGGTGCGGTCCTTGCCGGATGATTGCGCCCGTCGTAGACAGTGTTGCATCCGATGTGGCGGGTCGTGCCAAAGTCTATAAATTAAATGTGGATACCGCTCAGAACGTAGCGATCAAATACAATGTCCAAAGCATCCCGACCCTGCTGGTCATGAAAGACGGTGCGGAAGTGAAGCGCTTTGTCGGCGTGACCCAAAAAGACGTTCTGGTCGGTGCCATCGAAGACGCGCTGGAATAGTGCTATCCTAAGTCCCTCGATCAAAGGGCTCTAGTTTTATTGTCTATTACCGGGCGTCCGTATGGGTCATGTCATTCGGACGCCTGAATTTTATATGGAAGCCGTGCCCGCCGGGCGTGGTTAACCTCAATCGTTAAGGACAAAAAGTGTATGCGTGAAAAAGTTGTTGCTGTAGTAGGAGCCACCGGTGTGGTGGGTCATCAGATGTTGCAAATCCTCGAAGCGCGCAAATTCCCCGTAGCTCGTATAAAATGCCTCGCCTCCAAACGCTCCCTCGGGAAAAAGCTTCCCTTTAAAGGTGAAGAGGTGCCGGTGGAAGTTCTTGACGAAAATTCTTTTGCCGATGTAGATATTGCCCTTTTCAGTGCAGGCGGCGGTACCAGCAAAAAATTCGCGCCCATAGCAGCCGCTGCAGGGGCCGTAGTCATCGATAATTCGAGTGCATGGCGTATGGATCCTGATGTGCCCCTTGTCGTGCCTGAGGTCAATCCTGAAGCCCTCGCCAAACACAACGGCATTATTGCCAATCCCAATTGCTCCACGACCCAACTGGTTGTCGTGTTGAAGCCCCTTCATGATGCCGCGAAGATACGCCGTATCGTCGTGTCCACCTACCAAGCGGTCTCGGGCGCCGGTATCGCCGCCATCGATGAACTGCGCGAAGAGTCAAAAGCGATTTTGAACAATGAGCGTTATACGCCCGCGGTCTTCCCCCATCAAATTGCTTTCAATTGTATCCCGCAGATTCCCCAATCCGATGCTTTTGCCGATAACGCTTATACGACGGAAGAAATGAAAATGGTCAATGAGACGAAAAAGATTCTTGGCGACCAATCCATCCGCGTTACCGCTACTACCGTGCGGGTTCCCGTATTCAGCGGTCACAGCGAATCTGTCAATGTGGAGACGGAGAAGAAACTTACAGCGGCAGAGGCACGGGCACTCCTTGAGAAAGCGCCGGGCGTCGTAGTAGAAGACGACCCCGCCGCGCAGCGCTATCCCCTCGCTGTCCATGCTGTCGGAAAATATGATACCTTTGTCGGTCGCATCCGGGAAGACATCTCCCATCCTTCTGCCTTGGACATGTGGGTCGTATCCGATAATCTGCTCAAAGGTGCCGCTCTCAACACGGTTCAGATCGCAGAACAACTCCTGTAAACCGTCGTCAACACTGTATCGCCTAATTCAACGCGCCTTAGAAGCCACATAGAGCGCTGCCACACCGAAGGTAAATCGGGTGTAGCTGCAGTCTTGAAAGCCTGCCTCTTCCAGTATTGCGCAAAACGTTTGGGGAGCAGGGAAAGCTTCCACTGAGCGATTCAGATAGTGATAGGCTGCTCGTTGTTTGCTAAACAAGCCTGCGAGCAGCGGCAGGGTGGCGCGAAAATAGATCAGGTAAAGGGCGCGCATCAGCATATTCGGCGGCAGGCTCAATTCGAGAATCAAGGCGCAGCCGCCTCGCCGCAGCACCCGGTGCATCTCGCTGAGTCCTGCCGGACGATCACTGAAATTGCGCACGCCAAAAGCGACCGTGACCGCATCAAAACTCTCATCTGCAAAGCTCAGTGATTCCGCCGCGCCCACGGTGAGCGCGCATTGGTCTTCTACGCCTGCCTTGCGCACTTTCGCTAGTGCGTGCTGCAGCATGGCAGCGGAGATGTCCGCGCCCACCACGTATTTGGGAGCCCGTTTATCCGCCAAGAGCGCCAGCAACACATCGCCTGTGCCCGATGCGAGATCTAAAACGCGCAGCTTTTCCGTTGTCTGCGGAAGTTTGTCGAGCAGAAATCGCCGCCACCGTACATCTTGGCGAAAGGATAGCAGCCGATTTAAAAAATCGTAGCGGAAAGCAATGGCATCAAACATTATCCGTATGCGGTTGCGATTCGCTGTGACCTGTGTATTGTCCATAAAAATTCTCCACCTGATTGTAGCCTATAAAGTATCAAAATAGCGGGGAGCAGACAAGCTATGAGGAAGAGAGTTTTACCTTGTCTCTTCCGGCGCCTCCTCCTCAGCTCCCTCCACCGGCGCAGCGCTTCTTCCTTTCTATAAATCCCTTTTTGACATTCGTCGCGTTCATCCTTTAGGATGCTTTTATAACCATGAAAGGAAGTTATTCGTTATGACGCACTATTATAATCGAAGAGAGTTTATTGCCGGCGCTATCGCCGGTGGCGCACTGTTACATACCCAATTATATGCCGGGGCTCAAGCCTTATCCGATGATATTGTTGTCGGTGTGGTGGGCATGAGCCGCGGCAAAGCCTTGGCTTTGGATCTGTTGAAGGCAGGGGGCTGCCGTGTTGCCTATGTGTGCGACGTGGATGAGAAGCGCCGTGATGACGGCGCTGCCGCCATCGCCAAAGCGAGCGGACATACCCCCGAGGCGGTCGGCGATTTTCGACGCATTTTAGACGATCCCAAGGTGCAGGCGGTGGCTTTCGCGCTGCCTGCCCATTGGCATGCGCCGGCTGCTATTCTTGCTTGTAAAGCGGGCAAACATGTGTATGTAGAAAAGCCCTGCTGCCACAATCCTCATGAGGGAGAATTGTTGGTGGAAGCGGCTCAGCGCTATCAACGGGTTGTTCAAATGGGCGCACAGCGCCGCTCGTCCATAGTGATCAACAAAGGTATGGCGAAATTGCAGGAGGGAGCCATTGGCACAATCCGTTATGCCCGGGCGTGGTATTGTGTTCAGCGCGGCAGCATGGGAACGGGCGCGCTGCAGGATCCCCCTGAATACTTGAATTACGACCTGTGGCAGGGCCCGGCTCCGCGCCGGCCTTACAAAGATAATGTCATCCATTACAACTGGCATTGGCTGTGGCACTATGGCACGGGAGAAGCGGGCAATAACGGAACCCACCTCTTTGACATGGGCCGCTGGGGGCTGGGCGTGGACTATCCTATACGGGTTACCGCTGCAGGCGGCCGCTATCGCTACGACGACGACCAAGAAACACCCGACACGCTCATGACCACCTTTGAGTTCGAAGGCGGGAAGATGTTGACTTGGGAAGGGCTCAGCACGAACCAGCCCGGTCCCGAAGGCTTAGCCGTTGGCGTCACCTTTTACGGAGATGAAGGGAGCTTGGTTTTCGGATCAGATAAATATCGGCTCCGCGACGGCGCAGGAAAAACCTTGGAAGAAGATCAAGGCGATGTGGGCGGTGTGCCCCATGGTGCCAACTTCTTTGACGCCATCCGGAACAATGAACCGGGCCTCTTGAATTGTCCCATTGACAACGGATACAAGAGTACTTTGATGGCTCATTTGGCAAATATTGCGTATCGTACCGGGCACAGCCTGTACTGTGACGGGCAAGGACACATTCTGAATGATCCGGAAGCAGCCGCCTTCTGGCGCAGAGAGTACGAGCCCGGTTGGGAACCGGAACTGGGCTGAGCGATTATCCTCATCATTGCCTTATTCTAAGCGTCGCCGCTTCCAATAGCGCTGTACATAGGCAGGTCGTTTATCGTGCAGACTATTGAGAAGCGGCGTTTTCTTCCAAGCCCGTAAAAGTTTTAAATGCTTTTTGACAGCCTCCCGTGTGGACGGCGGGTTGTGCAGCCATTCTTTTTCCACGGCATCGCGCTCATCCTCAAACACAGCGTAAGAGGTTGCCGGATCGCGCACGACGAGCCGATGAAATTGTTCATGGACCCACCATAGACTTCCTTTGACACTGTTTTTTGAAACAGGACCCAGCTGTAAAGGTTCATCCAAGTACACGGGCTTAAATAAGCTGGTGCAAGGGGCGGAAGTGCCTGTTGCCCAATGTTGCACGCCGCGGGGGCTCAGTTCTGAGACCCATGAGCCTGTTGTTTGTGAAGCTGCCGCCCAACCGCCGCCGTGTACACAGGGCGCAGAAAGAGCGCCGTTAATACGCCGGTAACGCGGATATTGTTGCCCTTCGCCGTGATCACGGAGCAGTGCGAACAAGGATTCTTTCGACGCAGAAACACAGGCGCACATGATCATGCGCATACGCCGCGTATTGCTTTGCGCCACCGCTGTTTTAAGACGGCTCCGGTATTTTTCGGCGAAGCCGGGCAGGGTCAGACCATTGGAGATGGCGACAATACCTTTGATCGTTTCACGGCGCCACATCTTGCCCGCTGTCTCCAAGACATAGCCGCCGTTTTTATCCACAATGATGAAGCTGTTGTGATAGGTAAACCGTCTGTTTTCATAGCCGCCGCCGCCGCCTTGGCCGTGGCTGTTTAACAGGGAGATGATGACATTGCTGGCTTCGAAGGCGTTTTGGGAGCGTTCGAGTCCAAGTCTAACCAGATCCATACCCGTCAATCCAGCTGCGGCATAGGGTTGATTGGTAAATACGGCTTCGTTGCCGATAACAACGCCATCTTCATTGGCGCCCATTTCTGCGCCCCACATCCAGAAAGGGCGGCACAAGATTACAGCACGTGTTTGGCGCACTTGCGGGATGGTGATCCACGTACAGCGCAGCTTCGTTTTGAGGGGATAATCTTGGCGAGGATACCATTCCACAAATTGTGCTTCGTTCGCGTCACGATCCGAATTTTTGATGAACAGCACCTTGTCCGCTTCAACAATAGCCATTGTATCGCACATGAGAACCCTATCCTTTCTCACTGCTGTGGTATAGAACGACCCCAAAAGATCCAAGTTCGACACCAACGGGCAGTCTGTTACCTACCTAAGCAGGCTTTGGAATACGCGCTCGTTACGATCGGTTCTATAAAAACATGCAATCAATGACGCGGATCAAGATTAAAAAAACTCTGCCCAAATAGAATGCATCAAATCAAGATCCGTCGCATGATTTCAGTGTATCATAAACCGTCTTATTTTTCACGTCACAAATTTCTCGCTTTGAAAGCGTAGGTTTTAGAATTGCAAGTTTTTCCTGAAAAAAGGATTAGCCCTGCAAGCACGGACAGAAATTTTGTACAGCGCATGCGCAAAAATCTAAGTTTACCTATTTTAAATCAAAGATATACGCGGTGATAAGAGTCTTATTTTGTAAAAAGTGGTACAATAAGGTTAGAATGAGGCAGGTAGTCAAATAATTCAGCGCCGTACCTGTGCTTATCATACGTGAGAAGTCCTAAGAGCCTTAGTTGTGTCTATTTGGCAGCAGTCTGCTTTGGCGCCGTTCTTCGTGTTATTGGGGGGATTGCTTTCTATGCACTCTACCGTCTTCCCGGAAAATATCTTGACGTGGATGGGGGGCGCCTGTTTTATCGTGAGGAGGGGAGCGGGGAGCCTGCGGTTCTCATTCACTG
>JAAYJI010000349.1 GCA_012523015.1 Candidatus Hydrogenedentota bacterium | reverse complement strand
TCGAGGGCGAAGGTGAAGGTGAAGAACCCGTCGAGGGCGAAGGTGAAGGTGAAGAACCCGTCGAGGGCGAAGGTGAAGGCGAAGAACCCGTTGAGGGCGAAGGTGAAGGTGAAGAACCTGTTGAGGGCGAAGGTGAAGAACCTCTCGATGCTTGGGAAGCTGATGTAACACCTAGAGGTGATGTCGATGGAAGATTTACTGTAACTGACTGGGTAATGATAGGTCGTTTTGCTGCCGGACTCGAAAAAGCCGAGCCGGGCATCGAATTCCAAAAGGCTGATTGTGCTCCTTATGATACCGGCGGTGACGGTCATATTGATGTGGCGGATTGGGTGCAGGCAGGTCGATATGCCAGTGGTCTAGATCCCAAACAGAAAGCGACGGGACCGACCGAACCTATCGACTAAGAAGCCGATAAAGCCTTAGAATATTGTGGTTTTAGAATGAGCCGAGGGCTCAGGATACCGGGTTCCCAAACCTTACTTTGGGAACCCGGTCTTTGTTGATTTTTGTTTCGCAGACATCACAGCCACCGACTGTTTTTCAATACACTCCTGATCTTGTCGTTCTGTGCAGCCACGCCGCTACACCGGAAAGCGTTGTGCGCCTCCTCGTCCTTCTTGTCCATAAAAAAAGAAAGTTCTTTGCCACGCATCTGCTTCACAGTGAAGAATCTGATGACGCCGAGGGGCGGCGATGCGGTCTTTGACTATAGGCCGTGAACTCCTGCCTCTGCAACACCTTGCCTTCACATTCCCACGTGACACTCTATACCAAAAAACTTTTTGTGTCTCTCGTCCATTTTGTCCATCCTGTCCATTGGGTCCATCTAGTCCATCAAAAAAGAAGATCCTTTTCCGCAAATCTTCCTCGCAGTGAAGAATCTGGTGGTGGGACATTAGGGACTTATTCGGGTGTTTTTTATTAGAACTATTGTACGGAAGATCTCCGTGATGTCTTCTTTTTTAAGACCGGTTGCATTTCAACCTTGAACCTGCGCTTCGATTTTTTTATATTTTTTTTTGTGTAAAAAGTGTTTCAGTGGTATACTGAATACCTGCACAGGCTCCCTGTGTACGAGGGAGCGAAATTTTGTTACTTATACGGAGAACTCGAAAGCATGTCAGGTCATTCCAAGTGGAGTACAATCAAACGTAAAAAAGGCGCGGCAGATGCAAAACGCGGCAAAATATTTTCCAAATTGACGAAAGAAATCACGGTGGCGGCACGAGCCGGCGGCGGAGACCCTGCGTCAAATGCGCGGTTGCGACAGGTATTGATAGCTTGCAAGACAGCTAATATGCCCAGCGACAATATTGACCGTGCCATCAAAAAGGGAACGGGAGAGTTGCCGGGCGTCACCTACGAAGAGGTGCGATATGAGGCCTATGGCCCCGGCGGCGTAGCCTTGGTGATTGACGTGCTGACAGATAACAAAAACCGAACCGTGGCGGAAATCCGTCATCTGGTGAATCGTTTCGGCGGCAACATGGCTGAGTCCGGCGCGGTAACCTGGAATTTTGAACCCTACGGATCCATTTGGATTGAAAAAGAAGGGTTGAGCGAAGAGGAAATCTTTGAGAAAACCGTAGAAGCGGGAGGCGATGACGTTGATATCTCCGATGATGGTTATGAGATTATCACAGCGCCCAACCAACTCCATGCCGTGGCGGAAGCCTTAACCTCAATGGGTCTGAATCCTTCTGAAGTGAAACTGACCATGGATGCGAAAACTACCATTGATGTGGAAGGAAAGACGCTGTCATCCTTGTTGCGCTTGCTTGAGGAGTTGGAAGATCTTGACGACGTGCAAGATCTCGTATCCAATATGAATGCCAGCGAAGATGCGATGAACGCCGCAATGGAAGAATAAATGTTGGTCGTCGGTTTCGATCCCGGCAGCGCGGTTACCGGTTTTGGGGTGGTGCGGGGGAAAGGAAATCGCCTGTCCCACTTGGATCACGGTGTCATCCGAACTTCCTCATCCGATGCCATGCCCCTTCGCTTACGGCAGCTGTATACCAAGGCCTTTGCGTTGATCGAAAAATATCAGCCCCACACGGTCGCTGTGGAACGCATCTATTTCAAGCAAAATGTTTCCACAGGGATTTTTGTGGCGCAGGCCCGTGGCGTATTGCTGCTGGCTGCGGCACAAGCGGACTGTCCGGTCGGCGAATTTAGCCCCACAGAAATGAAAAGCGCGGTAACGGGCTATGGGCGTGCCGATAAGGCACAGCTTCAGGAGATGGTGCGCCGTCTATTGAATCTTGACGCTGTGCCGCGTCCCGATGATGCCGCCGATGCCCTGGCACTCGCCATTTGCCAAATTCAAATTGGTAAAGTTCAAAGCCGTCTGGAAAATCTTACATGAACCGACGGCTTCCCTTTTGTTCGTGATTTTGTTGACGTCTTTTGTTAGAATAGATCTGCTTTTATAGAGATCGCACCTTGTCAAGTTACGAATAAAAAAGGAACCGCTAAAGGATTATGCCTTCATGAAGTGCACGGCGGCAGCGAGGTGATACCATGAAATTACAAGCAAAATGGCGTATTATGGGGCTTGTAAGTCTTTTTGTTAGTTATGCTTTGGTCACTTTCAGGAACATAATCCTCTACCCGGGCATCAGCAAAATTGCGATCGTCTTTTATTGGTTCGTTTGTATTCTGTTATTGCTCGTTGCACTCTATACCGCTTTATTGGATTATCGCTTTACCAAACTTAAATACAAAATAGAGCAGCGTGATTTGTTTCGGGAGAATTTCTTGACGGAAGAATTTAAAAAGATCCTGAAAAAAGCTGATGAAAAAGAAGCGGAAGATAACCCGTCAGAGCCTGATTAAGACGTATCCCTCCTTGACTCATTTCTCCGGAGATTCACGCTTCGGCTTCGATGGAAAACGTGTTTCCACATAAGATTCCAGAATCGCTAAAAAATCCTGTGTGATCTCTTCGTAGCTTCCTTTTAAAACGGCGGTCTTCTCTCCGTCGCAATAGATGGGACAGAGGGGATGCTCATTATTGCCGGGCAGGCTGATACCGATGTGCGCGGCTCGAGATTCCCCCGGACCATTCACAATACAGCCCATCACGGCAATGCGCAGGCTTTCAATGCCCGGGTGGGCTAGGCGCCACTGCGGCAATCGCCGGCGGATGTATGCTTCCGTATCAGCAGCAAGGCGTTGAAAATCATCGCTCGCAGTGCGGCCGCACCCCGGGCACGCGGTCACTGTTGGCGCAAATTGGCGCAATGACAGCGACTGCAGCAGCTGCTGCGCAGCGTATACCTCCTCGCAGCGATCGCCGCCGGGCATGGGTGTCAACGATACGCGGATGGTATCGCCGATCCCTTCTTCCAATAAAACGCCCATAGCCGCGGAACTCCAGATCAGGCCCTTCATACCCAGCCCCGCTTCTGTCAGCCCCAGGTGCAGCGCTTGCCGCGTTTGTGTTGCCAGTTCACGATAAACGGCAATCAGGTCAACGGGCTGGCTGCTTTTACAGGAAAGCACGATGCGATCTTCCCGGACACCCAGAGCAAGCGCCTGTTCTGTAGCTTGCAATGTTGACAATACCATGCAGCGATTTATCACGGAAGCGGGAGGGGAGGGATGAGCTTGATCGTCATTTTCTTTGAGCATAGATCCCAACAGATCACCATCCAAGGAGCCTGCATTGACTCCGATACGCAAGGCTTTATCCAGATCTCGGGCGATGCGGCAAATGGCAGCAAAATGCTGTTCCTTCTCTTTGCCCATCCCCACATTTCCCGGATTGATACGGTACTTTTGCAGCGCCTCAGCACAATCAGGATAATCCTGCAACAATTTATGACCATTATAATGAAAATCGCCGATAAGCGGCGCTGTTACGCCTGCATCCAACAGGCGCGCTTTGATTTCAGGGACCGCTGCTGCTGCGCGCGGCGTATTGACGGTGATGCGGAGCATTTCTGCGCCGGCCTCTGCAAGAGCGGCACATTGTTGGGTTGTTGCTTCAATATCCGAACTGTCCGTGTTCGTCATGGCTTGCACAACAATAGCTGCATCGCCGCCCATACGCACCGTACCAATTTGAACGGGAATTGTATTTCTGCGTTTCATGAATTATGGTTCCGTAGTTGATCTGTGATTATAAAATAACAAATCGGACTTATTTATATTCTTTACATGTCGACGGATTTTATTGAATACTGTACCTGATTTTTGGAAAGGATCGGTAAAAGAAAGCCTTTCTTCCCTTAACCGAGAAAAAATAATAGCGTGGTAATACGATCAATCTGAAAAAAAAATATGCTATAAAAATAACAGTGTGCCGGTAAAATCGTTTCGTGCAAGTGCGTTATCAGTCTCTTTTCATATACACTATAGGTGAAGAAAGTATTGACCTGTTGTCGGCTCAAATCTATGCCTCCGGATTTAACCCCCAAAAAGATCGAAAATTTATGGCCTCGTCCTATATTACTTTGGTGCGTTACGGTTTTGCCTCCTTGTTTGCGTTAGTGCGCGGTGTGACAGGGATCGGGCGAACGCCGCTTTTTATATCTTGGAACCTCACCTTTCGCTGCAATTTGCGATGTGCCTATTGCGGCGCAGCAGATGCGCCCCGACGGGAAAGCAGCACGGAAGAAATTAAAACGGGGCTGGATCAGCTTTATCGCCTTGGCGGTCGATGGGTGACCTTTGGCGGCGGGGAACCCTTACTACGCCGTGACCTGGGAGAACTGATCGATTATGCTAAACAACGCAGATTTCAAGTCTTCCTCAGCAGCAACGGCTCTTTTATTCCGGAACGTATTGACGAACTGCGGCGCGTCGATAACATCAATTTAAGTTTGGACGGTCCGCAACAAATCCATGACACCATACGGGGCGCGGGTGCCTTTGACGCTACCCTGCGCGCCGCAGAAAGTCTGCAAAAAGCGGCGCTTCCTTTCTCCTTTCAGTGTGTGTTGGCAAACCACAATTTGAATTGTGTGGAAGAAACGCTCCTGCTTGCCAAAGAGCAGGGCGCATGGATGATGTTTCAACCGGCAACGCAATGGCTGGATTCATCGACAAAGCCCAACCCCTTCGCGCCGCCTGTCGACGCCTATCGCGAAACGATCAAGCACTTGATGCAGCTAAAGAAAGCAGGCTTGCCCGTAGCCAATTCAAAAGCGGGACTGCGCCACCTCATGCAATGGCCTGACGATCGTGCGATTCGATGTCTTGCCGGGCGGCTTATGGTGAGTGTTGAACCGGACGGTACGATGATTTCCTGTCACCAATGCGAAGTCGCCCGATTCCTCAAAGCAACGGATGCCCCTAATAATTCACTAACCGAACAGTTTCTGCAAACCAAGCCGCCCCGGGGCTGCGTGCAATGTTGGTGTGGACCTATTGTAGAGCTTGCTTTAGTTTGTTCGCTCCATCCGGAAGCGATTTGGAACACGCTCCGCCGGTTTTAACCACCCCTCTTTCCTTGGGCGCCCCGTCAAAAAAAACAAATCTGAAGACCCAATCTCTTAAGCCATATCTATTGTGATGTGCTATAATTAGACAGCAAATAGGATAACCATGGTTGTATTGAGGGGATACTTGCCCATCATTTTGATATTCTTTTGTGGGCGGGATCCCTGCGAAAGGGTGTTTCATGAAAGAAAAACTTTTATTTTTTACCACTCTCTTTGTTCTGGCTCTTGTTCCTTTATTTGGCGGCGGCTGTTCCGCGCCCGCAAGTCATTCAAACGTGTCGATTGGAGAAGCCTTACCCGATTTTTCGTTGAAAGATTTACAAGGAGAGACCCATACACTAAGGGGCTATGCGGGAAATGTGGTGGTGTTGGAAATGTCGAATATTGAATGTCCCTGGTCTGTCGGAGCGAATCCCGATTTGATTGAACTTCAAAACCGCTATGCGGATGAAGGGGTTGTCTTTTTGGGTATTGATTCTCACGCAACAAAGACAGTCGATGAGATTCGTGCCTTTACGGAAAGTATTGAGTTGAATTTTCCGATGCTTAAAGATGTAGATAATGTTTACGCTGATGTGCTGGGGGCGGTGACGACACCGGAAATCTATATTCTCGATAAGGCTGGAAAGCTCGTTTATCACGGAGCTTTTGATGATCGGAAGCAGCCGGACGAAAAAGGCGCCCATGCCTATACAGAAAATGCAATTAAAGCAGCATTGGCCGGTGAAGCGGCTGACCCTGCCGAGGTCAAATCAAGGGGATGCACCATTAAAAGAAAGTAAGCGTGCTGAGAGAGATTTATTTTGCTAAAAAAAACTACAATACTTTTTATAGGACTGTTCTTTGTTGTCGCTATAGTTGGATGTAAAGCCGGGCCGACCGTAGTCTGGGAAGCTCAGACCGTTGATTTGACCGGCGCTGCAGAAATTGCCGCCGCCATTCAGTCAGAAAAAGGAAAGGTGCTCGTGCTCAATTTTTGGGCAAGTTGGTGCCTCCCTTGTGTAGAAGAATTGCCTGCATTGTCATCGTTTTACGAGCAATACAAAGGCAGGGGTGTCACGATTTATGGCGTTTCCCTTGACGATCCCGATACCCTTGAAAGTCTGATTAAACCTTTTATTGCGAAAAACAATATACCCTATGCCATACGTGTTCTAACAGATCGGGATGTGGATTTGGTATCACAAGCGGTGAAAACGCCCATAACAGGCGCGTTGCCGGTAAGCTTGATTTATGATCGAAAAGGCAGGCTCGTTCATAGTCAGGAAGGCTTAATCACTTTGGAAATGTTGGAAGAATTTGTGAAACCCCTACTCTAGCCTGTCGGTCTGATCTCACAGTTTGACTTATCGGAGCAGAATAAACAGAGCCCATGTTTCCTGTCTATGTTTGAAAAAAAACCTAGAAAAGAGTATACTGCAAGTGGCTATTCATGCGCTGTAGATGGATCAAAAACATACAGAGGATACATTAAAAATCTTGCATAGCCTGTCCCGAGATAAACATGTCTCGGAATCGGGCATGTTCTAACGTTAACTATTCAGGAGTATCGTAATATGTGGACCCCCGGAATTGGAGAATTAGTAATTATTTTCCTAATCGTTTTGGTGCTATTCGGTGGCGGAAAGCTGTCGGGTGTAGGAAAATCTCTCGGTACCGCTATCTCCGAATTTAAGTCAGCCATAAACGAAGACAAAAAAGAAGAACCGGAAAAAACAACGGAAGACGCCCCTGAAGCATAATTAAAGTTTCTTGCCCAAGGATCTAACGGATTAGCCGTTTTTTTTACTGTTTCGGAAGGGAGGATAAGTATGCCTCAGAAGCGTACTGTATCACGACGGAATTTTTTGAAAACCGCCGGGAAATCGGCAGCAGTCTTTGCCATAGTACACCGTCATGTTTTGGGGGGTGCCCAATTTACGGCGCCCAGCGTAGAGATTACCCGTGCTGTTATCGGTGTGGGAGGGATGGGACATGGCCATCTCGGCTACCCCGGCGCAAGAACGATTGCTGTATGTGATGTAGATCAAAATCACTTGCAAAGTGTGCTGGAGCGGCTGGAAGCCGGCGTTGACGGTTACCGCGATTTTCGCGAAGTGTTGGCGCGGGACGATGTTGATGTGGTGCATATTGCCACGCCGCCGCACTGGCACGGAATCATGAGCGCTGAGGCAGTGAAAGCGGGAAAAGATGTGTGGTGCGAAAAGCCCATGACCCGTACCATTGGTGAAGGCCGACGCGTAGCCGAAGCGGTGCAGCGCCATGGCAGCATCTTTCGTCTAAACACATGGTTTCGCTTCCGAGATAAATTCTACGGCTTTAATGCTCCCGTTCAACCGATTAAAAAAGTCGTTCAAAATCGGTTGCTTGGTTGGCCTCTTACCGTAACAGTGGGCCCCGGAACGGGTTTCGACTGGAAATTCCAGTGGAGCGGCCGCACCGATTTGGTTGAAGAAGCGGTGCCGGAAGAACTGGACTATGATTTGTGGCTGGGGCCGGCGCCCTACAAGCCCTATCATCCCCATCGTGTACATGGAACCTTCCGTGGCTACTGGGATTATGACGGCGGTGGTCTTGGCGATATGGGACAGCATTACTTGGATCCTGTTCAATACTTACTCGAAAAGGATGATACAAGCCCTATAAGCGTGAGTGTTGATGCGCCCTTACAGCACCCTGACGCGGCAAGTTCATGGCGCCGAATTGAGATGACCTATGCAGACGGCTGCAAAATTATTTTGGATGCAGAAGCCACCGGAGATATCCCTTTTATTTCCGGGCCTGAAGGTAAATTATATAAAGACATGCGGTGCACGCTGCCCGGCTTTGAAAAACTGCTCGCCTCCTTGCCCGAGCCGGATTATCAAGAACCTGATTTTTATCGGGCAGTCAAAGATCGGCGCAAGTTCCCGCTCAATGAAGCCAATGGACACCGATCCTGCACACTCGTAAACTTGGGAATTATTGCCGTGCGATTGGGGCGCAGCCTCCAATATGATCCCGTGGCTGAGCAGTTCATTGACGATGATGCTGCAAATCGGCTCATCAATCAGCCCATGCGCGCGCCGAGGCACCTATAATACCAACGATGACTTAAAAAGGGAGAATGCTTTTCATGCGCTATTCATCAGCAGTTCGTTTTCTATTTGTTTTGACGTTGACCTCCTTCACGGTGAGTTTGTCCACGGCCTATGCTTTGAGTTTGGATGAATATTTGCAATCCATGCCGCCGGAAACGCCGACAGAAGCAGATGCGTTATTTGCCCAACTTGCCGAAGAATCGGACACACTCTTAACATCCTTGTGCGACCGGATCCTTCCCCCGAACCAAGTCCCTGATGCTGAAGCACAATTCGCTATTTATGGGTTGGTCAAACATGTTGTTTTGCCGGGGCGGGAAGTTCAACGCGACCGTGTGGCTCGCTGTCTGGAAAAAGCCCTGCATAATGCAGATAATCCGGAGGTATCCCGTTTTTTCATGGCGCAACTGCGTGTTTGTGGTGATGCCAAAAGCCTGAAAGAACTGGAAAGTTATGTCTGCGATCCTGTGTTGTGTGAAGATGCCGTGCAAAGTATCGCTGTCATAGGAAGTTTTTCTGCCCTTGTACCCTTATTCATGTTGAATTGCAATGAAGCGCCGCAAAAAGATGCCAGTGTACAGAACGCATTGGCGCGCTTTAACAGCATGGCGGACTTCACACCGGAAGGAACCGGGTTGACGCAAGAGTTGTTGATGGCTTTAGCTGACCCTAGTATCCAAGAAGATCAAGAGCGGCTTGTCACACTGTGTCGCGATGCCTTACATCTAGAAAACGTGAAACCGCAATACAAAGCCATGGTTCTCCAAGCACTGGTAACGGCTGCCGGCGAAGAGGCATTGCCACTGTTGTTGGAAGCCGCACAATCATCGGAGCCCCTGCTTTGGGGGACAGCTCTTTTTTTAACGACCCAACTGACGAGTGCGACGACAACTCAGGCATGGTTGGAAGCACTGCCCGATTTCTCGGCTGTCGTACAGCCTGCCGTACTGCGTATGCTTGCAAATCGCGACGATCCTGCCGTAGCGAAGGCAATACAAGAATCGTGTTCCCACGATGCTATGGAAATGCGTCTTGCCGCCTATGAGTGCGTCACCCGCACGTCCGATTCAAGCATGACGGGCATACTCTTGGATGCACTGGCGCAGGCACAAGACAAGCTAGAGATAAACGCTATTCAGGCGGCGTTTCTACGGATCACTGATTTGGAAGATGCCGCGTTGCGGGCTTTGGACAACCGACCTGATTACGAAACGAACATGAGCACGGAAACAAAGCTCGTTGCCCTTGAGATTATCGCAGAACGCCGCATGGGAAGTGCACCTTTCAAAGATGCCGTATATGGATTTATAGAAGATGAAAACGGCGAGGTGCGGCGCAAGGCATTTGCTGCTTTAGGCGCAACAGGCGAACTGTCGGATATTGAACTTTTATTTCAATCCCTTCTGGAAGAAGAAGCCAACGCAGAGAAAACAGAGGCGGGGGAGGCTATCGTTGCGCTCTCGAATCGGTACGAAGCCGCTGATGACGTCACGGTGAAAACAGGGGAGATGTTGACCCACGCCACAGGAAACAACTGCGCGGCTTTGATGAAAGTGTTGTCGGCCATCGGGACAGCACAAGCATTGGACATCACCGCGGCAGAGGCGGAACGGGCGTTACGCGGCGAACGAGAAGATTCGGAAGGAGCCGCGCCTTACTTGGATGCGCTCGGCAGCTGGGCATCCTTGGATGCCGTCGAAATTCTTGATGGACTTTGGGAAAAGGCGCCCGACGAATCGTTGCGCATGGAAGTACTGAAACACTATATCGCTTCCATTCAACGCAATTATCCACAAGCCCAAAAACAACAGCCTGTATTGGCTGCGCTTGAAGAAAAATGTAAGACTGACGCTGAACGTAAGGCGGTAAATACCGCTCTTGCCAGAGTCGAAAAAGAGCTGAAACAAAAAAAATAAGGGCAGCGCAAATTTTTGCAGTCCGGGTGCGATATGATGCGCCGTCTACCTGGAGAGCCTACTATGACTATCCCCATAGGGTGGCACTGCTTTGGCAGCTCAAAAGAAAATGTCCTTTCCGTCTTAATGCTCCATGGTTTTATGGGGTGTTCTAAGGACTGGATCCCCGTAACAAAAGCCCTAAACATGCGCAATTACCGCTATGTCTGTCCTGACTTGCCGGGACATGGGACCGTACAGCATATTCTTGAAGGGGCTGATAAGAGCATGAAAGAGGTGGCGGCGGCGCTCAGGGCGGGATTGCCCGGACGCTTGGCAAGACCTTGTGCTCTCTCCGGCTATTCCATGGGCGGACGCCTTGCTCTCTACCTCGCTTTACAGTATCCAACCCAATTTAGCAGACTTGTCCTGATTTCCGCTTCTCCCGGCATTGAGGATGCGGAAGAACGGGCCGCCCGACGCCTGAGCGACAAACAATTGGCGTTGCATTTGCAGCAGTTCGGACGGCCCGGAGAACGGCTCAAAGAACCTGTTGTTCCTAAAAATCCAAACAATACCGAACCGGCATGGGATTCTAATTTCGAATCTTTCCTGAAGCGATGGTATAGCCAACCACCCTTTACCCATCTACAGAAAAAACCAGATTTAAGAACGCGATTGATTGGCAATAAATGCGGCAATCATCCTCGTGCGTTGGCAGCGTCTTTAATCGGAATGGGAACCGGAATGCAGCCCAATCTGTGGCATCGGATCCATAACCTGAAAATTCCTGTTCTGCTCATTACCGGGGAATACGATGAGAAATTTACGCGCATCGCTCTGGCTGTGAAAGAACGTGTGCCCCACGCTCAACATGCGGTCATCCCGGATAGCGGACATATTCCACAAGAAGAAAATCCGGGGACTTTTGCCGCTGTACTGAAAGTCTTTCTTAAGGGGGAAACGGACGACGAAGCACAAAACGCTTACGACTCCACAGTTCCAAAAGATGCTCCGCAATAATTGAATCGGTCGGATACTTTTGAAGCATTCACGACAAGAAAGGAGTTGCGTTTTGTTGTGACAGCTATCAAAAAAACGATGCACTCAGCCTTTCTGAGAGACTATGGGTATTCCTTTTGAGTTAAGGTGGGTGGATAAAGCCCCTTGAAGAAGTAACGGTAAGTCTTGTTTTAAGATGAGAAGAACGGTTAACGCCTGGCGCTGATCTCTTGATAGTCTGGTTATATTAGTCCTAGCCATTGGAAAAAGATTTTTGAAAGCGGGGTCTTCCTTCTCGAATAGACTTTTCAAATCGATCGTTTCATTATTCATTGGGATGGCAATACTATCTTCAATCTTAGAAATGGTCTTTTCTGCATTTGCGCTTTCATGGGTGCCGCGAAATAGTTTCTTTAATCCATTATCAATCAATTCTTTGCGTACATGAAATTTCAACTCAGATAAGGCATCTCTATCCTCTGTTGTAAAATCTGCAAGGATATGGATCTCATAGACAATCGTAGCTAAAGCGGTTGTCTTATCACTGGGAAGACCAAAGGCGCTTCTCGTCGTTTGTTTAAGTTTCGGTTTTCGGATTTGATTCCATTCATAGGCGAAAATATCGTAAAGAACCTTTCGTAATGTTTTAATCTCCTCCTCTGTGAACCCAGCCTTCTTTTTTAAAGCTACAAACTTTTCTTCAAATTGGTTTCTTAGCGGTTTGGCACTATTATCGTAGGGGCCACCGGCGTTATAACCCCAATGAAAAAAATACCGATGTTTTACGGACGAAAAGTCATCAGGCAATTTTGCCGCCAGTTCAGGAGCTTTTTGTCGTATCTTGTTCTTTAATCTGTCTGCTTGTAATTCTTCAGCGTTGTCAATAGTGGATGAAAAATCATTTAAAAAACGATTAAGACTCGCATTTGTATAATTTTCATCGATACCCATAACCTTCAGGGTTAAAAGCGTGTGATCTTTGGCCGCAGGAAGACCTACAGCAATAAAGGCGGTCAAAATGCACGTGCAGATCAACAGAGGATAAATGTAAAGCGTGGTGCTTGGCGCCCGATGATTGGTTTTAGAGATTTTCATTGTACCGCCTAATATTGTGTTAAAAAAAGAGATGATCCTTTGTGCCGCATAGCTGTTTTTACCGAAACAAACAATAGTATCACTGGTTATCCAATACAAGATACCTAGCATTAGGATTTATATTAACATAAAATACTATAAATAACTCTCCGCATTATCCTTTTTCAGCGTATTGATCAGGAGTTGATCGAAATACTTTCCCTCCGTTATGTAAATGAGCCCATTTTAAAAGACTTGAAAAGCATCGGAAAAGGTGGTGCTAGTCGATTTCTTCCGTGTTGCGAAAACCGACACGCCTCTTTCAAAATAAGCTTACACGTGGAATCTTATTCATAGGAATCGATCCCAAATTAAGGCATTAATTAGACCTCCTCAAATCCAGGCTTGTATAACCTGCTATAATTTGTTAGAATGTATGGTTTCATATATTTTGAATACGAAGGATCGCTATGTCC
>JAAYJI010000348.1 GCA_012523015.1 Candidatus Hydrogenedentota bacterium | reverse complement strand
TCCCTGAAGAGGTCTTTAATCGCCGTTGGATTATGAAGCCGGGAAGCATACCCGCCAATCCCTTTGGCGCGACCGATGAACAAGTACAGATGAATCCGCCCCGCGCCAGTGAAAATCTTGTTGAACCCTCAGGTCCCACAGATCCCACCGTATCGATTATTGCGGTTCGCCGGCTTGATACAACACCCCTCGCGCTCTTCGCCAATTACGCCCTTCATTATGTGGGGGATACGGAAGCGGCAGTATTATGTGCTGATTATTTTGGTTATTTTGCGCAATTCATGGCGGAACACTTGGCGCCGGAAGCGGACAGTGCTCCTTTTCTCGCCATGATGTCCAATGGTTCGAGCGGCAATATCAACAATGTCAACTTCCGTGAGAAAGGAACTTCCGGCGCGCCCTATTCGAAGATGAGCGCCGTTGCCCAACGGGTCGCCGATGAAGTGTATGCGCGCTATCAAGAACTTGTGTTCATGGACACTGCCGTCTTGGCGAGTGCCGCACAAGAACTGGAATTGGGCGTTCGCAAAGCGACAGCGGAAGAACTGGAACGGGCTGAAACAATTCTCGCCGCTGCGGAAGGGCCCATATTAAAAAGCTCGGCTGAAGTCTTCGCCCGTGAAAGTGTGCTTTTAAAGGATTTCCCCGACACCGTTTCCGTGCCCTTGCAAGCCGTCCGTATAGGTCAGGTAGGTATCGCCGCGATTCCTTGTGAAGTTTTCGTGGAAACAGGGCTTGCATTGCGCGCCGCCTCGCCCTTTGAAAATACCTTCACCATTGAATTGGCAAACGGTTATAACGGGTATTTGCCTACCATCGAACAACACGCCATGGGCGGCTATGAAACCTGGCGCGCACGGTCCAGTTATCTTGAAGTGGGCGCTGCGGAACAGATAGAAGCAGCCATGGTCGGTCTCTTGTCGCAGCTTCATCAATAAGGCAAAGGGTACAGCGAAAGACAGCCGGTTCCTCGGAAATAGCTGTCAGCCCTGAGCTGCTCGCTTATCTTTTGGTTTCTGCCTCTTTTTCGGGCAGCGGCAATTGGCTTAATGCGGTTGCTGCCCGGGATGCGAATCTGTTTACTGCAATGTTCATCGCCGTTGCAAAAGCTTGGGAATTGTCTTCCAAAAGAGCTTCGGTTTCGCGAATCGTTTCCGCGTAGAGAACACCCTGCGCTAAGGTGGGCCGCATTTCCAAACGGACTTCCAATTCTGCGCAGGCAGGCAGTTCCGTTCTGTTTTCTTGGTAAATTCTGAGTTCACCGGTGAGAATAAAATCAGGACGGACCATGTCGGCAGCGTTGCCTACATCGGCAAAACGGCCGGATGCGGCTAAACCGTCAACAACCGCACGGGTTACGACAGCGGCAGGCGATTCCGCCCATTCATTATGTTGGCGGTACACCAATAGATTGCCTTGATCTAAGTATGCCATGGCGGGCCCATAGGTTCTTGAGGTAAATAGGGGCCGCACGCCCAAGGTGAAGGCTGTAGAGGCTGTTTGTTCCACCTCTATCTTAGGTGTGATCGTGTAGTAGCGCGTTCTTTCTATGGTCGGCGCGCTCAAACATCCTGTGAGCAGCAGTGTCACGCAAAGGAAAGACAGGATTCCGATCCTGCCAAGGTGTTGGCGTAACGCGTTGCAGTATCTGTACGACATAATAGCTCCTTCCATAAACTCTTTATTCCTGTATACGGCCGCGCCCGCGAATTAACGCGGAAGGATCATCTTTTAGCTGATTTACCAAGATGCGTACACTTTCCAAGGAATCGCCTAAGTCGGTGAGCGTTCCTCTTAACGTATATTCAACATTACCTGCTTTGTGCATCATATCGCCGGCAATAGTTTCCATGTTCGCCACGGTGGAATCCATCTGTTCGAGCAGCTTGTTCAGGTTTTGCTGCAATTCGTCGACCTTAAGTTCTTCGCCGCGGCTCGTATAGGTTTCCGCCAAGCTTTCCAGTTTTTTAAACAAGCGTTCAAGATCTTGGCTGCGCTCGGAAATCGTTTCCACAAGCGTATTGGCATGACCTCGGAAATCTCGAACTGCTTCAGTCGTTTCTTCAACTAAGGTGTCTGTATTCGATACAAAGGCATCGCCCTTATTCACAATATTGCGGACGCCGTTCATAATATCTTGTACCGTTGTATCTTCAAGTCCTTCCACTTGGATACGCACTTTTTCGCCGATAACAGAGACGTCTTTCAAGGTGCTGGACAAGTCTTCCAGAATGGTGGTCAACTGTGAGCTGAAAGCTTCAATAACGCTTGTTTTGCAGGGTATAAGACTAAATTCAGGGAGAGGCTCATTCTCGGGGTTGCCGCCTGAAAGGGAAATTGCCATGGTACCGGCAGCAATACTGTAGATCACCAATTTGCCCTGTACGCCGTCGTGGAGCGTCACTTTTTTTGGATTAATCATGATCTCCACATGGGCAAGTTGATTGGGCGTTACGTGGATTTCCTGCACCTTGCCGACGGGCACGCCGAGGTATTCCACCATGCCGCCTTCGTACAGCCCCAAGATGGATTCCTCGAATTCCAGCCAATAGCGCAATCCCGGTGTTTGGTAGATACCCGTCACGACCAGGGTTCCTCCTACCATAATTCCGATGCAGAAGAGCAAGAATATGCTCACTTTAAATTTTTGTTTTGGTGTAGCCACAGATCATTTTTCCTATGGTGTTCAGGATCTGTTAATCCAAGTTTCGTTGTGAAATATATGCATCCGGCTTCCGATCAAAAAACTGACGCAGCCTTTCATTCGTTGATTGTGCAGCTTCTTCCAATGTACCACAAAATATCACCTCACCCATATCCAACATGAGAATACGGTCGGCTACAAGGCGAATGGATTCTAATTCGTGGGTCACAATGATAAAGGTGCTGTTCAATGTTTTCTTCAGTTTAAGGATCAATTCGTCTAATCCGGCGGCGATA
>JAAYJI010000347.1 GCA_012523015.1 Candidatus Hydrogenedentota bacterium | reverse complement strand
TCCCGGCGTAGGGAAGACCCATCTGGCCGTTGCCTTGGCTCTTAAGGCCTGCCAGGCTGGAATGAGCATCTATTTTACCACGATGGAAGACCTGATTGGTAAATTGAAAAAAGATTGCGGCGCTGAACGGAAAGGCAGAGGCAGAAGTTACAATAAATCGGCGCTGGTGATTGTGGACGAGGTGGGTTATACGCCGATCAACCGGGAGGAATGTAATCTCTTTTTTCGGTTTATTGCCCACCGGTATGAAAAGGCCAGCACGATTATCACATCCAACAAGGCTTTTTCCGACTGGACTGAGCTGTTTCAGGATCCGGTCATTGTAACGGCTTTTTTGGATCGTCTGCTGCATCATAGCGTGGTGATTAACATCAAGGGCAACAGTTACAGACTTCGGGATAAAATCGGAAAGGCTGCCCCCGAAATGGGCCTATCCGAAAAAGCAGGTGGCTCACTTTTCACGACCGAAAATGGCTCAATTTTAAAAGACCGTTGACATATGTTGCTTGGTATCGCTTTTCCCTTAAATCCAGCCTCCGCAAACATTTCTTTTCCATCAGATCATTTACCGAAGCCGGGCCTTTTTTCCATTCAGTCGATGCCGTCATAGACTTCCCTGATGTATGGAATGGCAGTCTGATACAAGATGCTGAACGAATCGTCCAGGGCTATCTCAGGTTTTTTGCCCGCCACTGGCAGGCTGTTGGGGCCCCGCCCAACTGGTATTTAAATTCCTTCAACGGCAAGGTATGGGCAAATCAGAATAGACACTGGACAGAGCTCCCGGATTTTCATCTTGATCTTGGCGACATAAAGCATGTTTGGGAGGCTTCCCGTTTTGAATGGGTGGTGACATTGGCGCGGGCCTATGCGGCAAGTGGGGACGGCATTTATCTCGACACCTTGAACCAATGGCTTGGCGACTGGGCAAAACACAATCCTGTCAATTCCGGACCCAACTGGAAATGCGGCCAAGAAGCGGCGATCCGTGTTTTCAACCTGCTGTTGGCTGCTTTTATCCTAAAACAGTGGCTGAAACCCAGCCCGACATTATACGAATTCGTTTACAGGCATCTTGAAAGGATCAACGCCAATATCCGGTATGCAATTGCCCAGGACAATAACCATGGCATCAGTGAGGCGGCGGTGTTTTGGCGACAAACCTTTTTCAGATCTATTTTATAAGCGGACACAGGCTGTTCTTGACTGGTGTTGTGTAATGACAGATTTACGATCTGGTAATGCTCCCAATTTGGGGCCAAATGACGGCGCTTTACTACTTCATATACACGGATGTGGTTATCGTGATTTTCGCCCCAGTGTCCAGACAGCCTTTGCTCTGTTTCGGCGGCAGCGCTTTTTTGCTGCCGGACCTTGGGATGAGCCGGCCTATTGGCTTGGGATTCATGCTGATAACCCTTCACCCCATACGGTGGCGCTTTCAGATTGCGGCAAAGCCTCTCAATTGTTGCCTGGTGGGTATGTAATTATGGCTGATACCGATTTTTGGGGGATGCTCTGCTTTCCCATGTTTCGATTCCGGCCAGGTCATAATGATGTTTTTCATTTTGATCTTTGGTGTAACGGGGAAAATATTTGTCGTGATGACGGAAGTTATTCTTATTACCATCGGATTGCAACGATGCTAGCTATTTTGGATCGACAAAAGCCCACAATACGGCAAGCTTCGATGATGGTGAACAGATGCCAAGGTTAGGACGGTTCCTGCTGGGTAAATGGACCGTGTGGCAGAATACATCGGTGATATTGAAGACGGCTGGCAGAGTTGGACCGGTTCTTATAGGGATTGGAAAGACAACCTACACCAGCGTACAATCAAATGTAAAGAAAATACATGGGTTATTGAAGACAGGCTTGAGGGGCGGTTTGAAAGAGCCGAAATCAGATTCCGCTTAATGCCGGGTGGCTGCCGCCTTGAGAACCACACTGTTTTCGCCTCGTGGGGCCGCATCCAAGTGGCGAGTTCAGGAATTACAGTCGGTCACGCGGATGGTATGGAATCTTTGTATTATCAGCACAAACAACCTGTCGATACACTGGTCATAACCGTCGGCCAAGGCTGTCACGAGATAACCACCCGGATTGTGCTTGGCCCACAGTAGCCATTGACGTTTTTGAATTATGCATATCCTGTACTTTCATCAGTATTTTACAACACCAAACACTGCCGGTGGGACGCGATCTTATGAAATGGCCCGGCAATTGATATCCCGAGGGCATGAAGTGACGATGGTTTGCGTCCGACGAGGCAAAGATGGCTTGAACTTGCTCGGCAGCGCCGATGGATTAATTCGCGAAGGTGTTATTGACGGTATTCGGGTCATTCAATTCGATCTGGAGTATAGTAATTACATGAGCCTTCCGCGACGCGCATGGGTGTTCTTGCGCTATGCTTTGCGAAGTACGGGGCTTGCTCTGCTAATGGATTACGATCTTCTTTTTGCTACATCTACTCCGCTTACTGCCGGCATTCCTGGAATTTTTGCCAGCCCGTTGCGAAGAAAACCGTTTGTTTTTGAAGTCAGAGACCTATGGCCGGAACTGCCCAAAGCGATGGGTGTGGTGAAAAACCCACTGGTACTGTCGGGTAGGTCCGTTTTGGCATGGATGAGTTATCGGACGGCGTCGGCTTTCATTGCCCTTGCGCCAGGACTCAAAGAAGGAATCGCTAAACGCAGTCCCCGGAATCACGCGATTGCCATGATTCCTAATGGATGCGATCTGGATCTTTTCCAGCCTGGAAAGAGAGAAGCTCTGAATTTGCCCGGTGTGAAGCCGACCGACTGCGTGGCCGTGTTTACAGGTGCCCATGGAATGGCCAATGGTTTGGATGCTGTTTTGGATACGGCGCGCGTTCTTAAGGAACGGGGCCGAATGGATATTGTATTGGTTTTTATCGGTGATGGGAAATTGAAGCCGTCTTTAATTGAAAGAACGAAAGCAGAGGACTTGGATAATTGCCGCTTTTTCGATCCCATGCCTAAGAATATACTTAATCGTGTAGTAAGTTGTTGTGATATAGGGATGATGATTCTTGATGATGTGCCTGCGTTTTACTATGGAACATCGCCCAATAAGTTCTTTGACTACATTTCTTCCGGATTGCCTGTGCTGAACAATTATCCCGGTTGGTTGGCGGATATGATTAATAAGCATCGCTGTGGTATTGCCATCCCTCCCCGTAATCCGGAGGCCTTTGCTGACACCCTTTGTTTACTGGCGGATGATCCAGTGCTGCGTCGCGAGTATGGAAAGAACGCTCGCCTACTGGCAGAAGAAAAATTTTCTCGTGACCGATTGGCCAATGAATTTGTGGATTGGTTGGAGGCTGTTTACGCAAAATCACGTGATAAGGTCGCATAGTGAAAAGAATTTTTGATTTTATCGTAAGTGCAGCAGCCATTGTTGGTTTATCTCCGGTACTGCTCATTTTAGCCACCGTTGTTCGATGGAAATTAGGTGCACCTGTCTTGTTTCGTCAACAGCGTCCGGGCCTACGCGGCCGTCCCTTCTGGCTGTTGAAGTTTCGCACCATGACCGATGCCCGCGGGCATGATGGTGCACTCCTGCCGGACGCGGCGCGCCTGACACGCTTCGGTCAATTCCTTCGTGCTGCCAGCCTTGACGAGCTTCCGGAATTGCTGAATG
>JAAYJI010000346.1 GCA_012523015.1 Candidatus Hydrogenedentota bacterium | reverse complement strand
GTGTTCCACGTGGAACACACGCCCGATATAAGGCTCCAAATTCCCGCAGGTCTTGACTACAGCTCTTAGGTTCCCTCTTCCACCGACTGATACCAACGGAACATACGCGGGACGCCCCGGTGTTTATTTACATCCCGAAAAGAAACTGGAACCGTTTCCTTCACACTCGGATCATAAACATGAAAGTGCAAATGAGGCATCATACTATGCCCCACATGACCGCTGTCGGCGATATGGGCGCCAACCTTTACGCTTTCTCCAACATGAACACGGGCGCCGCCCTTACAGATATGGGCATAACACGCAATGGTTCCGTCTTCATGAGTCACTGCAATAAGGTTGTTAGGATGCTTGTAGCCGTGGCCATCATGCTCATCGACAACTCGACTTACCACGCCTTCCCGTGCAGCGCAGACAGGTGACCCTACGGGCATCAGAAAATCGTAGGCAAATCGACCTGTACCGCGATGACTTACCACACCGCGCACGCCTTGCACACAAAAATAAGAGCGCCCCTTTGGATAGGGTAGGAAGTAGGGCGAATCTTCGGGTTGTGGAAAAAGACTGAGATCCTGAGGTCCCGTAAGCAATAGCCAGAGTAGTAGGGGCACCGTAAAGGCCAAGACAAGGAAGGGTACAAGTATTTTAATAATTGGCTTCCATTTCATGCTGTTCAATTGGCTCCGTGCAGAAAAGCCCTTTCTTAAGGTTCCTATCCTTTAGTATACAGGATACTGGGCTTTTATGTTGGGTATTCTGCATCTTTTTTTTTACGGAAAATAAAGCCTTTACCTAGTGCTGAGAGCAACAGAGTATAATATCACTTATTGGAGCGGTGAGGTATTCCGGTCTGCCTTCTAAACCGCTTTTAGGCTCATAGATGGAAAGGAATCTATGTCATCGTCTTTTATAAAGATTTGGTTTCTGGCGGCACGTCCCAAAACTCTTCCTGCCGCCGCCGCGCCCGTTATCCTCGGTACTGCCTTCGCCTTCGAGGCTGAGACTTTTCATCCTGTAGCTGCAGCATGTGCCTTATTGGGCGCCCTGCTCATCCAAATCGCTGCCAATTACGCCAACGATTATTATGATTATGTACAGGGCGCTGATACGGGCGAACGTCTGGGCCCCCTTCGGGTCACCCAAGCCGGACTTGCTACGCCGCGCCAAACGAAGCTGGCGATGATCATTGCCCTATTGCTGAGCGCACTCATCGGCGTCTATCTCGTCTATCGAGGAGGCTGGCCTATTGCTGTTATTGGGATTCTTTCCCTTCTTTTTGCGGTGCTTTACAGTACCGGTCCCCTACCTTTAGCCCACTCCGGGATTGCCGATCTTTTTGTGCTCGTCTTCTTCGGTCCTGTGGCTGTTGCCGGTACCTATTATGTACAGGCGCAGACGTGGGATTGGCTGCCTTTTTGGGTGGGCTGGGGACCTGGTCTCCTTTCCGTCGCCATTCTCACCGTAAACAACCTGCGTGACGTGAATCAAGACCGCCGCTCCGGTAAAAAAACGCTGGTAGTACGCTTTGGTGTCCTTTACGGCAGAATCCAATATACCCTATGTATACTCGTAGCCGTTGTGCTAATCCCTATCTTGACGGTCATTTATACCGGGCAGATCCTTGTGTGCATCGCTGTACTCGCTCTTGCGCCTGCCGCTTATTGTATGCGCGTTGTTTTCACGGAAACCGACGGCGCCGCCCTGAACGACGGACTCGCTCATACGGGAAAAGCCTTACTCCTTTACGCAGTACTCCTCTCTTTGGGCTGGATCGGCTTCTAAATCCTATGGCGTTAAGGAGCTCGGTATAAGAAGATTCTCAGCTAACCTCCCTATTTCCTTGATGTTAGGACTTTTCCTTTCAACGTTCACAAATTCTATTGCTATACTTTAGAGCAATAGCCTTTGACTTTACTGATATATAAGTGAGCGCCGTTACGTGGCCTTTCCGTATAACTTGTTTTTTTCGTATATTGCTTTACTATCCCTGTCGTTCATTTTACTATTTATCGTGTTCCTGCACACATATCACATAGGTTAATACGGATTATCTGGATCCGTGCCGCTCTCTTCAATAATCATCTTTAGTATTTCATCTTTCGTGAGTACACGTCCACTGCTCCGCTTTTTTCCGTTCATGGTGAGTGCAGGTGTCATCATCACGCCCGCCGCTGTAATCGCCGCCATTTCCGTTATTTTTTCGACTTTACCGACGATGCCGCTTTCCTCTAAGGCTGCCGCGGCATTATCTGCCAATTTGTGACACTTACTGCAGCCTGTACCATAGATTTTAATATCCATTTGTTTTATCCTTTCATTAAACCAAAGACGAATCCTCCCAAAGTTGAGAAGATAACGACCAAGGCAACAAATACCGTTGTTTTACGAAAACCCAGCACGCCGCCGATTACAAGCATGCTCGGCAACGACAAGGCGGGACCCGCCAGCAACAGCGCTAAAGCCGGTCCTTTTCCCATTCCTGCGCTCAGCAATCCTTCCACAATAGGCACTTCCGTCAACGTGGCAAAATACATAAAAGCGCCGGCCAAGGAGGCGCAGAAATTCGCCCACAATGAATTACCGCCTACCATCCCCACAATCCACCTTTCGGGAATGAGTCCCTCATGATCAGCCCGTCCTAATAACAAGGCCGCCACGAAAACACCGATAAAAAGCAGGGGCAGAATCTTTTTGGCAAAATCCCAACTGACTTCAAACCATTCTCGTAACTCCCCCTCATCGGCCGTTGCTGTAAAAAAGCCTAAGCCCAAAAAACCGGCGGTAAAGGCAAGTAAAGGTACATGGGGAAAATAAAAAGCCAAAGCGGCCACGGGCAGCACGATCATGATCATCTTAGGCAGGGCAAGTCTGTAGGACATTACAAGTATGACCGCCAATAGGACGGCGAATAATGTAGTAAGCTGCCACTTAATATGTCCTACGGCGGCGTATACGCTGCCGCCTTGCTCGGACACGGCCCAGTTGGCAAAAACGAGGATCGCGATCATGCTGCCAAAAAAGAGAAGGCTTTGCCACATGGGTCGTGGAGTACCATCGCTGCCCCCGTCGTCGTCCTCCGCACCTGTGCCTTCCTCACGGAAGATGAACTGCATGGACAGACCAATGATAATACTCATACTGACGGCTCCCACAGCGCGGGCAGTGCCCAGTTCAACACCCAGCACCCGAGCGGTCATAACGATTGCCATGATATTGATAGCGGGTCCTGAGTACAGAAAAGCGATTGCAGGTCCCAAACCTGCGCCGCGGCGATGAATGCCCGCAAAGAGCGGCAAAATGGTACAGGAACAAACGGCTAATACCGTCCCGGCGACAGAGGCCGTTAAATAGGCCATTATTTTGTTCGCCTTAGGACCCAGGTACTTTAGGATTGATCCATGGCTAATGAAAACGCCTACGGCGCCCGCGATAAAAAGGGCGGGCACCAAACACAATAACACATGCTCCCTAGCGTAGGATTTCAGCAATTCACAAGCTCCGAGCAGGGCTTGATTAAAGCGAGGTGTGCCCACGGGCAGATAGAAAATGCTTATAAATCCGACGAAGAGACCGAGTATCCACCGCCATTGTGTTTTCAACAAGTCTAGTTTCATGCTTCTCTTATTTCGTTGAATGACATACTGTTTATACTAACAAACAATCAAGACCTTCGTTTTAAACAAGCGACAAAGTCTAAAATACAGGGGCGCAGCAGTTTGTAATACACTTGTTTACCGCGCTTGTCATCACCAACAATGCCGGCACCTTTTAAGACTTGTAAGTGCTGGGATACCGTTGAAAAGTTGATGGTAGTTTTGTCGACAAACTCGCATACACAATGTTCACGTTCATCGGCCAACTGAGAAACAATCCAAAGTCTGACAGGATGTCCCAGGGCTTTGAATACGGCCGCGTGGGGCTCATAGGTTTTCTTTTGATAGGTTAACACCATTTTCTCCTTATGTTATTCCGTAGTATATCATAATGTTCCGAGTCACTTTTTATCGCGAATATGCCGCCCGGAAAAGGCATCGCAACAATAATCTTTCTTGGAAGAGTTTTATTTACCCTCCTTAAATTCATATACTTATTTTGATCGTACATACTGTTTGCTGCACCGCCTGCTACTGTGAAGAAGGAAAGGAGCATTTTCCTATGGCTATGGTTATCCTATCGGCTTGGCTGAGTTTTGGCGTTGCTTTTTCTGCAACGGAACCAAGCGCTCCACAAGACACCTCGCTGTCCTTCCATATGGACACAACGACCTTGGCGCTTCATGACGGGGACACACCCCTATTCCAATACCGATATGGAGACGTCCCCTTCAAGGGATATCTACAGTCTTGGTTCACCAAGAAGGGCGTAAATCTGCTGTCTGATGCACCGGAAGATCACAAGCATCACCATGGGCTCATGTATGCAGTCACTGTAAATGATATTAATTTTTGGGAAGAAGCCGAGGACGCAGGACGACAAGAACACCAGCGTTTCAGTAATATCCAATTGGAAACTGATTCAGCTCGTTTCACAACCCGCGTGCAATGGCAAGAAGAGGATGCGCAAAGCCGCGTTTTGGAGGAAGAACGCACGCTGATCCACCATTGGATTGGAGACCCGGCGGTGCAGTTGCTGACCTGGCGCTCCGATTTAACCCGCTCGCGCAACCACCCCAGTGTAAGCCTTACAGGTACGATCTATCACGGATTAGGAATGCGCTTTCCGGATTTCATGGCGCAAAAAGGCAGCTTTTTCTTTGCTGATGACGAGACCGGCAGTTTTGATGATGGTCCTCATCATCTTGCCCAAGCGTCTTGGTGCGCTTACACGGTTAACGATGACAATACGCCGGTGACCGTTGCTTTTTTTGCGGCGAAAGATAATGCACGCCCTACCCTGTGGTTCACGATGAAAGATCCTTTCGCTTATCTTTCTGCCACTTTTAATTTATCCCGTAATCCTTTAACTGTCGAGGGACCGCGCCCCTTGTCCATCCTTTACGGGTTGGCATCGTGGGATCGTGTTGTCGATGAAGCGACGATTGAAGCCTTATATAAAGAATGGTGCAGTTTAACGCATCAGCAGCATAGAGAACATTTTCAACCTATGAGGAGACCCGTACATGACCATCCACGATCGCGGCGTTAACCGCCGTGCTTTCCTTCAGCATTCCATTCTTTCCGGGGCGGCTGTTGCAGCAGCGACATCACTGCGAAGACGGACTGTTCATGCCGCTTCTGAAAAACTGGGCGTAGCCGTCATTGGCTGTGGCGGCCGCGGTAACAGTCATCTGCAAACTTTACAGCATATTGCCGCGACGGATAAGACCATTGAACTCGTTGCCGTCTGCGATGTCTATCGCCCGCGCTTGGATAAAGCGGCTGCACAATTTAACGTGCCCCACAAATACATGGATTATCGGGAACTGCTTGCAAATCCAGCCGTGGATATTGTGAGCATTGCCACACCGGATCACATTCACGGTTATCAAGCATTGGACGCCCTTGCTGCAGGCAAAGACATTTACTGTGAAAAACCGGTCACCCACTGGCGTCAATTTGAACTGACGAAACAACTGGCTAAAGCTACGGCCGCTTCAGGACGTTTGTTCCAATGCGGTACTCAAGGTATGAGCGATTCCGCGTGGCGTCAAATTGGGGAGATGGTTCGTGAAGGTAAGATTGGTGAACCCATCCATGCGGAATGCGGCTATTTCCGTGTGGGCGACTGGGGCGAAGCAGGAATGCCCATTGATGATGCGGACGCTAAGCCCGGTCCCGATCTGGATTGGGAAGCGTTTTTGGGTGATGCGCCATCCCGTGATTTTGACGTGAGCCGTTTCTTCCGCTGGCGGATGTATGAAGATTATGCGGGCGGACCTTGCACGGATCTTTTCCCTCACATTTTGACACCCGTCATGCACATGATGAATGCAGGGCTTCCTGATAAGGCTGTAGCCACGGGCGGCAAATTCCGCTATAGTGAACGCGAGATTCCTGATACCTTCAATATGCTCGTCGATTTCCCGGAACAGTTTACCATTGCTGTACTCGGTACCCAAGGCAATGATTTTCAAGGAACGGAAGAACGCGGATCAGGCGGGCGTATCCCGGTAATTCGTGGATGGGATGGCACTTTGACTGTACGGGATAATAAAATTCTCTTTATGCCGAACCGCGGCACGGATCAAAAAGAAGAGACGTACATCATCGATAAATCAGAAAATCTGCTTCACCATTTTCAGGAATTGATTCATTGCAGTCGAACTGGTGTACCGAATACGAGCAGCCCCATGGATCTGGCTTATCACGTGCAGACAGCACTGATTATGGCCTTTTTATCGTTGCGCGAAGGGAAAACCGTTTTCTTTGATCATGAGAAGGAATGCCTAATCGTGTAATGGCACAGCACAACGATTATTAAACCGCTCTATAAAAAAGATGTTCCGCCATCCTCAGAATCATAACGAGGACGGCGGAATGCTTCTTTTAGAACTTAGGTTACTCTTAAAACCTTAAGGACATGGGAAATATGCCCCTTAACTGAGCTTCCACGGTTCACGATACGTATATTGAAGTCCTTCATTGGCTTCAGTGCTGTTGGTTATTCTTTCTGTATTTTGATCCCAATCTAAGCGCAGCCGTGTATCAAGCGAGATATTAGCCAAGTGTGCATAGATGGTCGATATATGCGCTTCTTCGGCATCACAGTTGGGTCTGTTTCGTGATTTGATGCAATCAAGGAAGTTGCGCATATGCGCCGTGGTGAGATCCACAAAATCTTCTTTGTCAACAGCCTTCTTTATGGGTTCCATGCGCAAGGCGGGATCCATGAATTGACCGCCCCGTTCAGGAATAATCTCATAGCTGCCGCCGCGCACGTAGAGGGTCCCTAAAGTACCGCGCAACTCGATTTCTGCAGGTCGTGACAGGAGCTGATTATTGCTTGCTTCTAAATGGCTGAAGGTAAGCAAGGCACCTTGGGATAATTCGAATACGGCTTGCATGGTATCGGGAATCGTGCGGTCATCGTCGACTGCATATTTTCCACCAATAGCGACGACAGATATAGGCGCTCCTTCACCGAGAATCCAGCGTATCATATCAAAGTAATGAACCGCCCAATTCGCAAGTTGGGAGGAGTAGTCCTTCCACCATCGGAATTTATAAGGGGTGATATTATCTTGATAGGGACGCATCTGTTGCGGTCCGATCCACATATCCCAATCTAAATCTTCAGGAGGATCACATATGGTACCATGGCCGATACCGTCGGGGGTCATATTGCTGACACGATAACAGATTGCAGAAGTCACTTTCCCGATGAGACCTGCTTGTATTTCCGTTGCCAGTTCTTTGTAGAAAGGTGAGGAACGCCGGTGTAAACCACTCTGAACAACACGCTTGGTTTCTTTCGCCACATCAACGATACGTCTGCCTTCCGCAATTTTTAAGGCAAGCGGTTTTTCAATATACACGTCTTTACCGGCTTGGCAGGCTTCCACCGTCTGTATGGCGTGCCAGTGATCGGGTGTGGCAATGAGCACGCCGTCAATATCGTCACGTTCGATAATCCGCCGGTAATCACCGTAGAAATCAGCATTAGGGAATTCTTTGCGCCACCGTTCGAGGGCAACGCCATGGACATCACAAAAGGCTACCATTTCCGCATCGCCGTGCGGTGCCAGGGCATCCATCAATTGTCCCCCGCGATTTGCTGTCCCTATGATACCCAATCGAATACGCTCGGAAGCCGCAGCTGTATGACGGGCGGCTAACATAGCGCCTGCCGCTAAAATAGAACTTTGTTGAATAAAATCACGTCTGGAAACCATAATTTCCCTTCCTTTTTAAGCGTGTCAAAAATCCGGTAAGCAGTCTCGTTCCTACAATTTTAGGAGTACCCACAACAACAACGGGTGTGTCTTTGAATTATAAAGGCTTTGAATAGGAAAGACAAGATTCAGATTTTTCTAAAGCAATACTTGTAAGATCTAAAGTGTCTATAAATGATAGAATTATTCAATTATTTTTTTTGAAGTTCCTTTTGCGCTTACCAATATAGCTGTGTTATCGTGAAGTACTTAAGCACATTAAAACATTCGCTTAAAAAATGTATATTGCTGTATAAAATACAGCGGATCATGACGCCTTTGGAATTCTTTGATCACCCGTCTGTTGATATACATTCATAGCTTTTTTTTTCTTAACTCGGATCGGAATACAGGATGAACATTTCAGGTAAATGTGACTATGCATGTCGTGCAATGGTCGAACTTGCAACAAACTTTAGTAAAAATGTACCCGTTTCCACACGCCATATCTCGGACCATCATGACATCCCAAATAAATATTTGACCCATATTTTATTGCAGTTGAAACGGGCTGAATTAATCCGCAGTATTCGGGGCGCGCAAGGCGGTTATCTTTTGACACGGCATCCATCCAACATTACCTTACTTGAAATTATCGAAGCGATCGAAGGCCCTTTTACCATATCGTTGACCAACGCGTCGAAAGACTGGCACATCTTTTGGGAAAAGGTTATCAAAATTCTGGGATCAGAATTATCGAATATAACCTTGGAAAGTATTGCTGAAAGTATCACCAAATCAACGATGTTCTACATTTGAACTGTAATTTTAGGGGTTGTTTTTCCCAAGCACATTGCTATTTTTTATATCACTACCTTTAGAAAGGGAATATACCTTGAATATCACCCATGATCATGAACCCAAAGCAAATCGTATTCGTAAAAAGATGGCGAAACTGGTGGGCCACGGACAAAATACCTATACACCCACGCAGGTTGTTGTGGAAAAAGCTAAGGGCTGCACACTTTGGACCGTAGACGGCAAAAAATTGGTGGACTTTACCTCCGGCGTACTGGTTCAAAACCTTGGTTATCTTCATCCCACCTATGAAAAATATTGGGCAGACTATAGGAAGGGGCTGCCGCGTAACGCCTATAACATGGTAACGGAACTTTTTACGGAAGCTTCTGAGCGGCTCCTTAAAACCATGAAGAAAAATCCGAAGGCCCAAAAATTATTATGGGCAGCGAGCGGTTCTGAAGCCATCCAAAAAGCCATGTGGACAACACTGCACCGTTATCCCGATCGGCCTATCATGGTTGCGACACGCTATGGATTTCACGGAAAAAAAGGACTTGCCGACGATGTGAGCGGTGAATCGAGTAAAAACCCGAATGTAAAGTTTATTTCTTTTCCCATGAGCGGTGATGAAGATCCCGCCTTTTTCCAAAAGGAACTTGACGCGCTCAGCAAAGCTTATCCGGGACAAATTGCATTGCTCATAACAGAACCGTATTTAGGCGCGAAAGGCTCCTACCATCCGCCCGCTTGGTATCATGCCTTACTCCAAGAATGGTGCAACAAAAACGATATTCCTTTTATCTTTGATGAGGTTCAATCCTGCTTCGGCCGTACCGGTAATATGTATGCCTTTGAAACCTACGGTGTACAACCGGATCTCGTTGTGTTAGGCAAAGGTCTTGCCAATGGTGAACCTGCCGCCGTGGTTGCCGGACGGACGGACTTAATTGAAGCCCTTGACTACGGAGAAGCCTCCGATACCTACAGTGCTTCCACTTCAGCTTGTGCGGCAGTCTGTGCCACTCTTGATGTATTTAAGGAAGAAAAGATTGTGAGCCAAGTTCGTAAAACAATGGTCCTCCTTGAAAAGAAGTTGGAAGCATTACAAGAGCGTTTCCCCTTCATCCAAGCCGTACGGGGCGAGGGCATGGTCTATGGTATTGAAATGGATAGTGCTGAGCGTGCGAACCGCTGTGTGCTGGCTGCCTACCACGGAACAGGAAAAGAAGGTGTCCATTTCTTGGGACCCCTTGCGCAAAAAGTGCTGCGTATCAGCCCGCCTCTTATCATTACAGAAAAAGAACTCAATCATGGTTTCAGCCTAATAGAAAAGGCATGGGCAAAAATAGCGCTTTAAATGCTTCCCGACTTGATTACGCCCGAATATAAAAAATCACCCGCGACCTTCATGAAGAACTGCGGGTGATTTTTTTATCGTTCTAGATACAACAGGAAGACAAGGTCAATTGCGGATAGGCATAATCACGTTGACATAGGTATCTACAGGCGCTTCCGTAAAGGGTTTAATAAGAGCAGGGCTTCCGCCGTCTTTCATCAACATACATACGCGCTCTGTTTCGATGAAACGCAACACATCCAGCAAAAAGAAGGGGTTAAAGGAAATAGAAAAACTGTTTCCGGAATATTCAGCCGCAAGTTCTTCTTCATACTCACCTACTTCAGGTGTTTTTACATAGACTTGGATAAGGCCCGGCTCAAAGGTAAAGCGGGCATTCTTAAATCTATCGTTCGTCATGGCCGTAGCACGACGCACCAATTGAATGAAGGGGCTAAGTTCGAGAATAATTTCATTTTCCATGGATTTGGGGATAACAGCGTCATAATTTGGAAAACCGCCTTCGATAAGGGCCGTAATAATACAGATATTATCGAACTTGAAGCAGGCTTGGCTCTGGGCAAGGAAAACATCGACCATCTTCTCAGGATCATCACTGAGCAGCGTTTGCAGTTCATGAACCATCTTTGACGGGATAATCACTTTAATCTCTTGGTCGGTACTCAAGGTTTCCGTGCTTACAGCAAGGCTCAGGCGGCGGCTGTCGGTAGCAACAGCTCGTAATTCACCTTGCCGTGCTTCCAAGAGCAAGCCGGTAAGGTTATGTCTGGATTGATCGGTAGAAATAGCGAAGGAGGTCTTCTGAAACTGTTTCTTTAGTTGTGCCTGCCTCAGCATGATAGGCTCAACATCATCGAATTTGTTGATGGGCGGAAATTCTTCAGCGTACATACTGAAAAGTTTGGTTTCTACACCGCCGCAACGCAATTCGACGATGCCATTCTCCAATAATTCAAGTGTAACATCGGCATCAGGCAATTCATTTAATAATAGGGACAGACGCTGACCGGAAAGAGTCAGGGCGCCGGCAACTTCCACATTGCAGTCCACTGTGTATTCGATGCTCATTCGTAAATCAGTTGCACTGAATTTAAGGAGGTTGTTTTCCGCTTCCATTAATACGTTGGACAGGATTGGAAATGAAACCTTCGACGAAATAATGCCTTTAACAATATTGATTGCCCGTTTTAGTTCTTCTCTGGAAATGACAATCTTCATGAACGCCCTCCCTATGTTGTGGATAGCTTATACTCTTTTATACTAACTAGTTTATATATAAAATAAGTCGTAGTAGTAGTAGAGGCTGTGGATATCTGGATAACTCAGTTTAGCCCTGTCACAGCAAGGCTATGGGGCAAGAATAACTTCTGGAAAACTTGCCTGAGTTTTCCACCTCTATCCACTACTGTGGATAACATATGATACAACAAATGGCTTGTTGAGTGCTAAATTGTGGATAAGAAAAACTTTTTTTCACAAAAACCGAGGGATTTGTTAACAGCCGGCTGCCGCTCATTGTTTCACGGAAAAATTGAAAGTTATCCACAGCAAAAAAACTAGCCTTTACACAATGAAAACCGTATTGGAGCGGAGTTATACACAGTCCGTGGAACACTCTTTTTGTTTTCATGCTTTTTCTTTTCATTCAAAAAACCTATTTTTTATCTTTATAGATATCAATAAGTTAGTTAATATCTATTTAGGAAATCTCTTTACAATCTTGTAGGTATAGGCTTAAAATATAAGAGTTTAAGGGCTTAGAGAAGAAGCGCACTTTTTTTATGGAAAAGTCTGTTCCAGAGATTATCCACAAGTTATTAACAATTCCATTTACTTCTATTCTTAACCACTATATCTTGGGGTTAAAGCCAGGATTTTCGGGTAAAGGATACAAGGTACCTTAGAATTTCGAGATTAAATTTTCAAAAACGCAGTCATATCCTATTTTTATGGCTGCCCTGCTATAGTTCCCTATTGGAACGGAAAAAACATCAAAGTGTTACAATTAGGATTGATACGCTGCAAGGGTACTACTTTTTAGGATCAACTCGGTATTTGGTAGTTAGGCGCATCTTCGATAATGGTAACATCATGAGGATGGCTTTCCCGTAATCCCGCGGAAGTCATGCGTATAAACTGAGCATCCTGTTTCATGGCTTTAAGATTACCGCATCCGCAATAACCCATGGCAGCGCGCAATCCACCCATCAACTGATATACATAATCGGCGATATTACCACGATAAGGAACCCGCGCTTCAATGCCTTCAGGCACCATTTTAGCCGCATCGGTTTCAAATTGCATATAGCGCGTTTTACTGCCCTGCTGCATGGCTTTCACAGAGCCCATGCCCCGTACCAGTTTATAGGTACGTCCTTCATAGAGTACTTTTTCGCCGGGACTTTCTTCGGTGCCTGCGAAAAGGCTGCCGACCATGATCGTATCTGCGCCTGCCGCAATCGCTTTGGCAATGTCGCCGGAATACTTGATACCGCCGTCTGCAATAACAGTAATGCCCCGTTTTTTACAGACTTTCGAGACATTCATGATAGCGGTGATTTGGGGGATGCCCACACCGGCGATAACACGGGTGGTACAAATAGCGCCGGGGCCTACACCAACTTTAATAGCGTTCGCGCCCGCATCGATCAAATCGGAGGCGGCCTCTTCGGTAACGACATTGCCGGCAACCACTTGCGCATTAGGAAAGGCATTTCGAATTTCGCGCAGACTTTTGAGAACCAGTTCAGAGTGTCCGTGGGCGGAATCCAAGACAAGGACATCAACGCTGGCGGCTATGAGTGCTTCGCAACGCTCCATTTCGCCGGGACCGATGCCTACAGCCGCCCCTACGCGGAGCCTGCCCATATCATCGGTGCATCGGTTGGGAAAATCTCGGGCTTTCACAATATCTTTAATGGTGAGTAATCCCACCAGCTTAAAATCATCATCCACAACGGGCAATTTTTCAATGCGGTGTTTATGGAGCAATCGTTTTGCCACTTCAATATCCGTTCCGGGCTTCATGGTGATGAGCCGTTCCCGGGGCGTCATGATTTCTGCAATGAGTACTTCGAGATCTTCTTCGAAACGTAAATCACGGTTGGTCAGGATACCGAGAAGGTGACCCGTTTGGTCTGTGATCGGCACGCCTGAAACATGATAGCGCGACATCAAATTTTCCGCATCTTGCAATTTATGTTCCGGGCTCAAGGTGAAGGGGTGCGTGATAATACCGGCTTGTGAGCGTTTAACACGATCCACTTCTTCCGCCTGATCTTCCACGGTAAGATTTTTATGGATGACACCGATACCTCCTTCTTGCGCTATGGCAATGGCGAGGCGGGATTCGGTCACCGTATCCATGGCCGCACTTAGCAGCGGGATTTTCAGGCTTATGCTGTCCGTTAATTGTGCCGTTAAATCGATGTCTCGGGGTACATAGGAGGATCGTGCCGGGACTAGGAGTACATCATCGAAAGAAAGACCTTCAGGAATTGATTTTATTTCAGATTTCATGGGACCTCAGTAAGTTTTTGATGGGAATGCCGTGCAAAAGATATTATTCACCTTATGAATTAAAGTATACAATAGTCTTCTGTGAAAAGGCTACTCTCTTTCAGTGTTTTCTCGGAGGCACACGAATATCAGCATTTTCTATGGATAGATCTTGAATAATCTCAGAATCTTTTTATTTGACGGCGAAACTTAAGGTATCATGTATTACCAAAGCCCATGAAATAATTGCGGTGCCTTAAAAAGGTCTGTCGAAGCCCGTCTAGGCATAGAGAGGAAAATGCGTCCATGAATAGTGATTCCCCCCTATTGTCACTTGTGATTCCTGTATTTAATGAATCTGCGAGTCTGGAGGAATTGTATAGCCGCACGACGGCGGTTTTGGACAATTTGGGATCATCGTGGGAAGTTATTACCGTTGATGACGGCAGTCAAGATAACTCACTGCGCCTAATGCGCGATTTACGGGAAAAAGATAAACGGTGGCGTGTTATCCAGCTGTCCCGAAATTTCGGACAAACCGCCGCACTCTATGCGGGCTTTTCTCAGGCGCAGGGTCAATATATTCTTATGATGGATGCTGATTTACAAGTCTATCCCGAAGATATTCCTCTGCTCTATGAAAAACTTGTCGACGGTTGCGATATGGTCAGCGGCTGGCGAATTAATCGAAAAGACAGTTTCTTCCGTAAAGGTGTATCCTTTTTATTGAATCGCTACACCGAACGGGTTACCGGCTTTAAATTTCATGATCATGGTTGTTCGCTCAAGGGATTCAGCCGCACGATGGTTGATCACATGCTGGAGTTTTCTCATCGATGCCGGTATCTGCCTGTGGATGCTGCCATGCTGGGCGGCCGTGCGGAAGAGGTGAAGGTGCGTCACGCTGAACGCAAACACGGCAGCAGCAAATACAGCATCCTTAAATTGCTGCGCACCGGTTTCGACATGCTTACTTCCGTGACCATTATACCCTTGCAAATGGTGGGTATCTTAGGCGGGCTTTGTGCCGTTGCCGGATTTTTGATGGGCATGCGTGTCCTTTATTTTCGCTTGGTTTACGGTAATATTCAACAGTTGGAATCAATTATTGCCGCGTTTTTCTTTTTGAGCGGCATGCAACTGATGGTTACGGGTTTGATGTGTGAATATGTGGGGCGTATTTACATAGAGACCCAACGCAAACCTTTATAT
>JAAYJI010000345.1 GCA_012523015.1 Candidatus Hydrogenedentota bacterium | reverse complement strand
ATCACGTGCTCTGGCCAACTGAGCTAAAGAGGCTTATATCTTAAAATTAACCGCTTCCCTCCTTGGATGGAGAGAAACGGTCGCAAAGGTAGTAATATTTTTTTTGATGCCAAAACATTTCCTTTAATATTTTAGCCGTTATCTTTCCTTTTTTTCTTTGGTCTTGAGTATCTGCTTTTCAAGTGCCATCATACACAGATCAATGGCTTCCTCAAATGTGTCGGCTGTTTTGCTGGCAAAAGCTTCACTGTGTCTAAGATTTAATTTTACCGCTGCTTCTTTGTTGTTTGCGGTGTCAGGTTTCACTACTTTGAGAATGACCTCCGAGAGAATGATATCTTCAGAAAATCGTTCCAGTTTCTTCATTTTTTTCTCTACGAATGCTTGTAGTTGTTCAGTAGCGTCAAAGTTTACAGATTGAATTGTCAGTTCCATACTATTCCTCCTTCATTTTTTTGCTCTTGGATGAGCGTTGTGATAAGCTTTTTTCAATTCTTCAAATGTGACATGCGTATAGATCTCGGTCGATGCCAAGCTGGAATGTCCGAGGAGCTCTTTTACCGCATTTATCTCTGCTCCATTGTTCAGCATCCCGGTGGCGAAAGAGTGGCGTAGCACGTGAGGACTTTTTTTCGACAGGGTGGAAATGCTGTTCAGATGGTTGTGTATGACACGATAAACCAGTTTAGGGTATAAGGGATCTCCGTCTTCCTTGACAAAGAGGAAGGGCGATTTATTTGCTATTTCTTGGTTCCTTTTTTCGATGTAGTGTTCCAGTTTTTCTTTCGTTTCGTCGGAGAAGGGAATGAGACGTTGCTTGTTCCGTTTCCCCGTCACGCGCAAGGTATTGTATGTGAAGTCGATGTCGCTGTCCTTGAGTGAAATAAGTTCTGCCTGTCGCATACCGGTAAGATAGAACAACTCAATGAGGAAGCGGTCCCGATGGCCGCGGAAATCATTGTCGAAGGCAAAGGGGTCGTCAATCACTTTGTTCAGATCATCATTGTTTACAAAGGTGGGGAGTCTTTTGGTAATTTTAGGTCCCGACACTTGTTCGGCAGGATTCTGCAGGATCACATCATTTTTCTTCAGATAGCGAAAGAATGATTTGAGGGCGCTCAGTTTCCTATTTACAGACCGTGCTTTCATTCCCTCTTCCATCAGTCGGCTTATCCAAAAACGAATGAGATCGCTGTCGATCTCCTTCCAATCAATGGCCCCGCACTCTGCGATTACAAATTCTTGAAATTGGGTAAGGTCTTTTAAATAAGATATCTCCGTTTGAGAGGAGTAGTTCCTCTCGTAACGGAGATATTGTATGAATTTTTCCTTCCACATACCCAGCAGCCAGATCAATCTCTCTGGTAGGGCGAAGATAGGAAAAAACTTTGCGAAAACGAAAAAATAAGACGAAATTATTCGACTTGGTTCAGATAATTTCTACGTTCGGCAAAATCTAAACAAGTTTGATTTTGCACTCGCTAAACGAAATTATTCTTCGTTCTCGTGTAATTGCTGAACATAGACAGCGTGCTGTTTTTGTTTACGCTTTGCAACTGACGGCTTGATGAAGGCCTGGCGACTGCGTAGTTCTTTTACAACACCTGTTTTTTCGTATTTTCGTTTGAATTTCTTTAGGGCTCTTTCAATGTTTTCGCCCTCTTTTAGTTGTACTACGATCATTAT
>JAAYJI010000344.1 GCA_012523015.1 Candidatus Hydrogenedentota bacterium | reverse complement strand
CTAGTGGCATCTGGATTGCTTTAGATCTATAGATTTTTATTTCAATGGATTAGAACAAATTAAGTGATCGAGTGTATAGCTTTTTGGAGTACGGTATGATTGCGTCAATTATTGTGGAAATATGACTGATAGACATAGGTTTCGGAATATAGACGCCTTTGCTTTTATACCGTGTGTTAAACCTTGGATATTTCGGAAGGGGATTCGAAATGACGACATTTGTCTCTCGAAGTGCGGCGTGGTCTATTCTCTTTTTGCTTTTCTATGGAGTCATAGGGGCTTCTTATACCTTAGCTGAAGAATCGGCCGGTATTCTTGAACCGGGAACAACACAATACCCCAATGGTGGTATGAGACGGATGGATGCCATTTCGTTCAAGACAGGCGATGGAAATCCTTGGTGTGCATTGATGGATCCCCTTGACGGGCATATCTATTTTGGGACCAATAATCAAAATCCGGGTAAAGTTGTAAAAATAAAGGTTGGTACAGCTGATACACTGCACCAATACGTTGAAACAAAATCGCTTAATGGCTTTAACAGTGACTATTTTAAAGGCGGCGCTATTGATCCCGATCATGGATTCGCCTATTTTGGCTCCAGCATGAAAACGCCGGGCCACGTGGTTCGGGTACGCCTTGATTTCAATTACGCACCTGCCCTCGAAGAGATTACCTTGCAAGATGTTGGATATCCCCGCGTTGGACTGATCCATAAACAAGAAGGATACCTGTATTTTGCCGCAGATAATACCAGTTCAGCTACAGGCGGACGGGTCGTAAAAATTGATATTCATCCGACCAGAACATTTAAGCAAGTCCAGAGAATCACGCTTCCATCGGGAGAAAATAGCGTACAAAGCGGCGTCCTTGATGAAATAAACAACTGCGCCTATTTTGGAAATGCGTCAGGTCGCGTTATAAAAGTTAATCTGGGAACAGGTGAAAGCGGTTTGGAACGAGAAGGGGCGCTAGCTATTGGGAGTGAAAACCTTCGTTGTGCCTTGATTGATGCGCAACGCGGTTATCTCTATTTTGGAAGTTATGTCGCTAATACCCCGGGAAAAGTTTATAAACTTTCTTGCGCCGGAACAGGAATGCCCATTCTAAAAAACACACTAACCCTGAATACCGGTGAAAATGGTTTGTGGGGAGCTATCATTGATACAGATGCGAATCGGGCGTGGTTCGGATCTTATTCAAATCCGGCCTATATTGTAAAAGTTGATCTTGGTGAAGGCGATGCCGCGCCCCTTCGTTTAGGAAGCTTGGCGCTCACGCCCAATACGGAAAAACAAGTTTTAAGTGCAGCCGGAGACCTGCATAATGGCTATGGATACTTTGCTACTCAACCGTCGGGGATTCCGCCCGCTATCGTTCGTGTTTCGCTCTCCCAAAAATCCTATATCAAAGGAACACGTGTTGCGCTGTCCGAAGCAGCGGATATTCACAGTATGTCCTTTTATTCACATAAAGCTTCCGGTAATGTGCGCCTTGCTATTTATTCCGATACGACACCGCCAAGCCTACTTTGGCAGAGTAACCCTGTGGCCAATACGATGAGCGAAGATTGGCTTACTGTTCCTATTGCAAACGGAAGTCCATCCTCTATAGCTTTAGAGGAAAAAGAGTATTTCTTGGCGTGGCAAGTAGATAGCAACGCCGATGTGCCAAGCTACCAGAGTTGCACCTTAGGAGATGGATTTTTAATACCTTATCAGTGGGAAGACTTTCCGCAAAGCCTGAGTGATAAGAACGCTCCTGTGTCGACCACTGAAGCGTGGAGTATCTATCTAAATTATGGCGACCTCCCGGAAGGCGAGGCTCCGACAGAGGGTGAAGTCCCAAGCGAAGGCGAAGCACCGAGCGAAGGCGAAGCGCCGAGTGAAGGCGAGACTCCGACAGAGGGTGAGATGCCGAGTGAGGGTGAGGCTCCGGCCGAAGGCGAAGCTCCGAGTGAAGGAGAGACCTCAGGCGAAGGTGAAGCGCCGAGTGAGGGTGAGACGCCGACAGAGGGTGAAGTCCCAAGCGAAGGCGAAGCACCGACAGAGGGTGAAGCCCCAAGCGAAGGCGAAGATGAATTTGCTTTACTATACACGGGTTCCAACCCAATACGTAGCGCAACGGGATCACGTGTTGAAATAAAGATTCATCCCGTCAACCCTTCGGGTCAGGTAGTATATCAATGGTACAAGATCGTCAACGATCATGACTTTCAATTATTGGAAGGAATGGATACTTCAATTTTACGTTTCGATCCTGTGGAAGAAGAACATGAGGGTAAGTATTGTTGTATTGGTGTAGATGAGGAAGGTTCAGCGCAGTCTCCCACGATAGTTCTGCAAATTCTGTCTTCCTTACCGGTATCCGGCACTCTGATCCTTTGCGCTATTGCTGTATTTTGCAGCGTCTTCTTTTTTATCCGCAGTACTGCTCAAACGAGCGTACCGGGAACAAAAACACAATAGACTTTTGAGACCATATATTCCCTCAAAGACAGGGGCTTCCCCGTTGAAGGCGCCCATGGGGGGGATTTGTCCAAAAAAATGGTGGAGTATGGTGGAGCAACACTTTTTTATCTCCACCACGCTTTCACCCAATATTATCAGGGGTATTTCTCATAGTGGTGGAGCATGGTGGAGCATTTTTCTATCCTTACACGTGAGAAATTAAAATAAGTAAGATTATATATATATAAGGGAGGGGAGTCCCGACTATCTCTACCATGTTCCACCACTTTGCGTTTCGCCTTTTATTACCAAGCCCAAATCGTGGTGGAGCACCATAAAGCTGTCTCCACCATACTTCACCATACTTCACCACGAAAGAAGCTTTGTTTGATGCTATGGACTATGGCGGTATGGAGTCATAAATTGTAGAAATAAGATCGGTATCGACAGAAATTAAATCTATCCAAAGGGAAAAAGGTAGAATCGATAGGTCTTAATCGGTGACTTTCCAAGGAGATTTTTGGTAATCCGGCCATAGAGAGGGGAGATGCCGCAGCTATCGTTCCCAAGGATCGGTTTGGTAGCTTCGCAAGGATTTCGGATGGCATTAATTCGCCCTCATAATTCCTAAAGGTCTCGTAAATAGGAAAGAAAAGCGTAAGTGTCCCTTCTCCGTTATCCTTAATCCTTCTGATACCGATACCTTGGCAAAAATCGTAGATTATATGTGTTTTGTCGTAATGAATCGTGAATGGAATTTGCCGGTGATACAGTAAGGAAGGAATCGCATTTAAAGGTATTAGGAAGGTTTATTTTCGACCGAATAATCGCTTAAAGGGAGAGATCAAACGCTGCCATAAAGACGGTTTTGATAAGGCTCGCTTCTTTTTGGCGGGCTGTCCGCTGTAAAACAATTTCAATAACTCTTCACGAAATTCAAAAGCTGATTGAAAACGTTGGTTAGGATCAGGTGCCAAAGCCTTCTCAACAAAAGCATCAGCTCCAGGCGGCAAGTCCGGACGCAACACAGACAATTTTTGTCCGGGAGCAGGCGCACGCCCCGTCAACAATTCATAGAACATGACGCCCATGGAATAAATATCGGCGCGCAAATCTACGCCGGCCGGATTCGATTGTTGTTCGGGAGCCATATAATGTAATTTCCCGAGATTGGAACCCACCATGGTTAGCCCTTTAAACTGATCGTCAAGTTTTGCCAAACCAAAATCTAAAAGACGGATCGAGCCATCACGTAATACCATGATGTTTTCGGGGGACAGATCGCGATGAATCGTGATTCGGTGGGCATGTGTTAAGGCTTCAGCAACGAGACACAGCACCCGTACTACCGATGGGAATGCCAAGCGGTGCCGTGTCTGAAGCCAACGGCGCAGCGTTTTGCCTTCAATATACTCCATGGTATAAAAGAGCATATTGTCTTCTTTGCGGGCGTCAAAAATCTTAACGATACCCGGATGATTAAGGTTTCTTGAGGTTGTTACTTCCCTGACGAATCGTGCAACGGCTTGACGGCTTCCCGAATATTTGGGATGCAACATTTTTAATGCCACGTACTGTCCGTTTTTTTTATCCAACGCCAAATAAACAGAACCCATCCCACCGCGTCCAATTCTGTTACGGAGTACGTAGCGTCCTGCCAATGTTTTGTTAGGCTCAAAGATAGTTTGATCTGTCACGGGCATCACTCCCAAAGTCAAAGTCTGTCGTGAAGGTCATCACTAGTATATACTTTTTCTTCCAATAATAATAACCCGGTAGCTGCCTCCATTTTTTTATCCATTACGCTATTCTTTTGGTTCCGTAAGGGACGGTTGACGCAATGGAAATACTCCAATCAGGGGCAGTATTTTTTAAGTTTTCAGAAATAAGAATTCCTTGCTCTTGAGATTCGCATAAGCCCAAGAGGGTCGGGCCGCTGCCGCTCATGAGCGCAGCTTTACAACCTGCTTTTATCAGGGCAAGCTTCATATCCATTAATTGGGGATAGCAGGAAAAAACGGGACGTTCCATGCGGTTAAACAACACACCTTCGTATTGGGATTGCTGAAGTGATCGAATTGCTTCACGAAATGCAGCTGTTTTCCCTGCAAATGGCTTTTCTCCCGTTGGGGCAAGCATGGGATGGTTATAAACCTCTTTTGCGCTTACGGACTGTTTTGGGTGGATAAAAAGAAACCACAGCTCGGGTAGAGGCGGCAAGGGATACAGTTCTTCGCCGCGTAAGACACCTGCTCGGGTACCACCATGGAGGCAATAGGGCACATCAGCGCCTAAATTTCGGGCGAAGCGCTCCAATTGCGTTGTGCACAGCTTCAAATCCCAAAGGCTATTCAGTGCCTGCAATGTTGCTGCGGCATTTCCGCTCCCGCCGGCGAGACCGGCACCAATAGGTATATTCTTTTCCAAATATATCGAAGCCCCTTTTTGGCATCCTGTCTTTTCTTGGAGTAATAACGCCGCGCGATGCACAAGATTTGAGGGCCCACAATTAAGATGGGCTAAATTACAAGAAAGCGTTAGCGTGGTAGCGGCTCTAAACGTGAGTTCATCAAAGAGTGAAACGGACTGAAAAATCGTCTCAATATTATGAAAACCGTCACGCCTCTTTTTTAAAACATCCAGATACAAATTAATTTTTGCGTAGCTTCGCCAAACATGTTGTTTCACTTCGCTTTGAGCGCACGAGATCATGAATAGTTCCTTTTAAGACTCTTTAGAGATCGGAATCAGTTTAGTTTCCTGCGATTTCAGAAAATATGCTGTCCAGCTCATCGGCTAAAATGGGATACAGATCTATACCTTTTGCTTTCAAAATATCCATTTCCCGCAACGTGGCTTGCTTATTTTGTTCTTTAAAAAAAGAAATAAAAAAAGCTTCGAAGAGCGCCTTATAGTCTTGGGATATTTCAAAGGCTTCATTCATATATTCCGTTGCTTGTTCACCATCACCGTAAAGGGCATAAATAAGCGCCATGAGACCATAAGCGCCGGGAGCTGAGGGATGAATAGAACTGAAATACCTTTCGAGTACTTTTTCTGCTTGCAAGGGATTATGTACCGACAACAAAATAAAAGCAAGAGCCGTATAGGCTTCTCCAAATTGAGGGTCTGTTTGTATGGCCTTTTCCAGGTGTGAAATCGCCTGTCCATAAAGCCCTGTACTTTGTTTAAAAATGCCTTCTTCATAAAGTTTCACGGCTGCGAGCGCTTTTTCTACCTTTCCTTGACGGTGTATGACGTCGATCAAATGTCGGAAGTAAAAATATTTCGGGTCTCTCTCAATGACTTGTTCCAAGGCATCGGCTCCCTCACTATAGTTCTTCATCGCAATCCGAATATTAAAAAGTTCCAGCCAGACTACGGTATTTTCAGGTTCAAGACGCAACGATTCCTCCAAATCCTGATCGGCAAACTTCATATGTCCCGCGTCCCTGTAACCGTAGCCTTGCCAGAGCTGTCTGAGCGCGGCAACTTGTTTTTCTATACCTTGCATGTCAATTAATGAATCGTACAGAGGTGTAAACATCTGCTGCCAATAGCCGTTTATTTGGAATAAGTCTTCTAAAAGTTGCTTCGCTTCTAATGCACGATTATTTTCTGATAACGCCAAGATCAGGTCGGAAAAGGCTTCTAAAGCGTGAGATTTTGTTGCCGCGCCGTCAAACAAATCATATTGTTTGTTGTTTTGCCAGAGATCACGAAGCAGCAAGAGAGATGCAGGGAGTTCCATCTTATCCGGTATCTTCAACTTATAAACATAAATTTCTCGTGTCGATGGAAAAAACCACCTTTCGAAAGAGATTCCCCAATCTTTGAGCTGTTGTTCATAGCGTATGGGGGGACCCGGATCAAAGAAGTGCATAGCGATCACAGCCCATACGTCGCCCGGATGATTTCCTTTCGACAAACCACAACAAAACACACTCTGCGCCGCAAGGAGAGGCGTATTTTCTGCGGCAACAACCGGAACCCCCAGAGAGCCTCCCGCAAGATATCTCAGATTGTGTTGAAACACATCGCGCCAACGCGAATTTTCCACAAGCACAATGTCATTGTTGCCTACCTGTTCATGAAGGAATTTTCCTGCTGAACGCCAGTCGGTACGTTGTGGACCCGGCTGAAGCCACAACCATTGCAGCAGCATGCTGACCAGAAGAAAGCCACCCAAGAAAAAGAACAGCTTAGAGCGGCGCCACGGAGACAAGGCTATTCCCAACAACAGATAAAGGGGGAGAATGCAATGGGCAGTGTAGCGCGGGAACATACAAGGCCGCAGGAGGACGGACATAAGAAAGAGAATAACCGGTGGTAACAGAAGCCACGAAAAGAGCAATTCAGTCTGCTTTAGCGTGCCTTTAGCAGGGGCATATTTTCGATTCTTATATAGGTTGAAAGCGGCAGTAAAAAGAAGTGTTACGATGCATGCAGCGAAAACAAAATCTGTCCCATACCGTATGAAAGCAAGCCGTTGAGCGATCCATGACAATCGGAATTGCCAATCAAAGGCGGAAATATCTTGAAAGAAAAGTTGTGCTCCAAGACTTGTTAGTGTCGGTGAGGCTATCCATTGGCTTGTGGATTCTACGGACCAAAATTCAAGGGTCGAGAGATAACCGAGAATCGGTACTAGAAGAAACCCTTGACACAAACACCACAGCAAAATAAATCTTAGTCGATACTTCCAATTCGTCAGTAAAAACGCTCCTATGGCGAGGGTAAGCAATCCTGCGAAAGGGTGCGTCCAATATAGCAGCAAAGAAATAAAGCCGTGTAAAATCCAAAACCGCACTTGGGGGCGTTCCAGCAACAGCAAAAATGACCAGATCATCAGTGATGCCAAAAATATAAAGGCAACATACATCCGGATCCCTTGGGAGTGGTGTATGTGTACAGGCGATAGAGCCAGTAGGGCAACAGCAATCAATCCTGCACGCCGTTGATGAAGCTTTTTTCCAATGCTGTAGACTACCGGAAAAGTTGCTAAAGCGATGGCAATACTCATGCAACGTAAAGCCACTACAGATTCGGAGATATAGTGAAAGAAGCCATATTCGAGAACATAATAAACAGGAAGGCTTAGGGGATCCAAGGTGCGGTTGAACGCCAAAAATGAAAGCAAGGAGGGGGCGTCAAGAAAGACATGGCTGGCGTATTCATCCCACCATAAGGACTCATGCGTAAGATGAAACAATCGCAAGGAAAGCGCAATAATCATCCAAAAGGATACAATTGCACAGGAAGCATATTGTTTGTATTTTTTCATGAACGCATCATACATAAAGCTATTTTTTTCGGCGTGAATCACGATTTTGAAACATCAATCAGAGAACGGAAAAAAGAGCGTACCGTTTTCATGCCCGGCGGACTCTGTTCAGGCCAGTCAAATATTTTACGCGGTATTTTATAACGCGGCAAAAAGGAAGATAATCGGGATAGGAGCCATTCTTGATCTCGGGCACAGCCGTCTTTCCAAAGGATAAACGCCACAGGCAACGCGCCATACTCATTATCAGGCATTTCTACAACGACAGCATCTTCAATTTCGGGCAGCTCTTTCAATTCTCCTTCTATTTCTTCAGGATAAATGTTTTCACCTCCTGAAATAAATAGGGTGTCTTTTCTGCCTGTGACGTGGAGCCGACCATAAGCATCGAAATAACCAAGATCACCGGTGGAAAACCAACCATCTGCCGTGACAAGCCGATCGATTGTTCCGTTGGGCTGATAATATCCGGCAAAAATCGCCGGGCTTCGAAGCTTAATAGAGCTGTCTTGATCAATCCGTATTGATTCCGAAACCAAAGGATAGCCGCTGCTGTACAATTCTTCCAGTGAAGCTCCCGGTTTTGTGGCGCAGAATTGCGCGGCAGTTTCCGTCATCCCGTAGCTGCGAACTAAGGGAACCTGCCGGGCTCGGGCTTCTTTAATCAAACTGCGGTTTGCAGGCGCTCCCCCCAAGAGTACACCTTTCAGCTCTTTCAATCGACGTGCTCCCGCATCCGTACGGAGTAGTCGCGCTAATTGGGTCGGCACAAGGGATACATGGCTAATCTCAGGATGCAACTGCAGCGTATCGCCTATATTTTTTCCCGATGAGATGAGTAGTGTTGCGCCTGCAAGGATACAGCGATAGAGGAGAGACAAACCGGACACATGAAATAGAGGCAAGGAAAGGAGCCAAACATCACAAGGATTCAACGGAAGATTATTATTGGCGTGGACCGCGGCAAAGAGGTGGTTATCCAAGGTGTGGACTGCAAAGCGGGGCGTACCCGTACTGCCGGAAGTCGCCACGGCCGTGGTAAGTTGTCCTTCAGCCAAGAGCGGCAACGAATACGCCGGCTGTGAATAGTTCTGTGCATTATTGTGCAGGTCATCCATAGAAAGACCTCTACACCCCAGTGACTTCACTTTGGCCGCAGTCGAATCATCATAGAGGATAAGGGTAGGACGCAGGAATGACACGATAGCCTTTAGTTTGCTTTCCGGCAATATGGGATTAATGGGACAGGCAATTATTGCTCCGTAGAATAATGCCCAGAGCGCGATAAAATAGTATTCGGAAGGGGAGGCAATAAGAAGAACACGGTCTCCGGCAACGCAATTACAATCGCGCAAAAGCTTAAGGTAATTGTTTATTTGTTCCGGTAAATCCTTGTACTGCACAGTAGTTTTATAGGAACAAGCCGCGAGGTTGGGGAAGGATTGCGCCGCTGTATAAATGGGGTTGTTGTTTATGTGACACATAATGGATACGGTTTCAATGAATTCATTTTTACAGACCCACGCAGAGAATCAATAGATCTCAAAGAAATAGTAGGGCTGTCTATGATAGGAAGCATGTCGGTCAACACATCCTCTGCGAGTCGCGAATAAGTATCAATTCCTGCTGCAAAACGAGATTCGGAAAAAGCGGCTGCATAGTAAAGTATGGCTGCCGTGCCGACTCCGGATTCATAAGCACTACTCAATACAATAGGATTTGATCCCTTCATACCTAAAAGATGGGGAGGATAACATAGAGAAGGTTTCCAGACCCACACTTTTGTTTCTTCCGCCATAGCTCTTAATTTTATTATCTGAGGATCTGCACCCTCGCTTTCGTCTTTGTAAAGGCAGTGGCTGAGCTGTTGCAGCGTCTCATCAACGGCACAAGGGATACCTGTTTTTTCCTGAATCATGGGCAATTGATACGAGTCCCAAGTAGGCTCTTCCAAAAACTCTATTTGCTCCGTGGGAATAGCATTGCAAAATTGAAGCGTCTCTTCGAGGCTCCATGCTTGATTCGCATCCAAACGAATCTTCATTAAAGGGGACAGCTTATCCAGCACATGCTCTATCGTTTCAATATCGGTCTTGAGATCGTCTCTGCCCACTTTTAATTTTATGGTCTTGTAGCCTTGGGACGCGGCCTTTGCTACCCCTCTAATCCGCGCTTCCGGAGATCCATCTATAAGAGCGCACAACGATAAGCTACTCGGCGCAACCGGGCTTAGTAGTTGATGGGGTGATACACCGGCGGTACGGGACGCTAAGGATAGGACAGCACTATGGAGAGCAAAGAATATTGCAGGCGAAAAGTCCTTTCTCGATTCTAAAGAAAGACGCAGCTTTTCCAAAGGCATATTTGTTAATCCGCCTATCAACTTTTGGATGTTGTGGTTTAAGAAGTTAGGCGACCATCCGGGAAAACCGGGTAAGGGCGCTGCTTCTCCCCACCCGCAAAATCCATCTTCAGTTTGCAGCGCAATGAGAGCCCCTTCACGACGCTCCAGCTTATAGTCTCCGAGGTGAAGAGGATTTTTTAAAGGAAGCCTATACTTAAATATTTCGATTTTTTTTAGCAGCACCGTTCACGTTCTCATATTATTTTTCCCGATTCTAAAGTCATGAGAATCTTAACACAATCATCGAAATGAAACGGTACCTGTGTCTTGGCTCAGCGGCAATAGGACTTTCTATGATTTTTGTTAGGTAGTCCGTATAAGG
>JAAYJI010000343.1 GCA_012523015.1 Candidatus Hydrogenedentota bacterium | reverse complement strand
TTGGTGCACAGCCTAGGATCAATGAGCGCGCCGCCTCCGCCGCTACCGGATTAAAGAAGCACAACAATTGACTGTCATTGGGAAGGTACATGGTAACGACGCCCGTTCCTCTTTTGTCTCCGGGTAATCGGATCTCAAAAGAATTCGTCGAGGGAGGCGCGCTCGTGAAATACAGAAACTCTCATAACAAGCGGTCCAAAAAGCGGGGGCTTGACACAATTTCTTGACGTCGATTGATGGCAAGCCGATCCGCAGCGGTAGAACACCGGCGACTGCGTACACTATTACTGCGCAATTCACGGCCTATACCATGTTTATGAAACCCGAGTATCTGAGCTATTTCCGGTTGCTCAATCCTTGGCTTAAGTGTTTCCAGTTTTACAGGGTCATCTCGTGTAAATTAGTGGCGGGACATTATGGACTCCTTCGGGTGTTTGATTAGAACTATTGTACAGAAGATCTCTGTGATGTCCTCTTTTTTTGAACGGTTGCATTTCAACCTTGAATCCGCCCACAAAGTTTCTGTGACAATAGCAGGCGCTTTGCTTTACAATAAAGAATAAAGAAGATCTTTTACTGGAAATTACCTTTATGCCGGAAAAATCCCTATCAACTGTTCGCGTGCTGCCCGATGCGGTGGCCAATAAAATTGCCGCCGGTGAAGTGGTGGAACGCCCCGCCTCAGCTGTTAAAGAGTTGGTCGAAAACGCTTTGGATGCAGGCGCCACCCGTTTATCGGTGCGTCTTGTGGCTGCCGGCAGACGCCTCATTGAAGTGCAGGATAACGGCCATGGCATGTCTGAGCAAAACGCCTTGCTCGCCATTGAACGACACGCCACCAGCAAAATACGCAAAGCCGAGGACTTGGACAATATCCGGACCCTCGGGTTTCGCGGTGAGGCCCTCGCCAGTATTGCGTCAGTATCCCGATTCGTGTTGGTGACCCGTCGCGCTGAAGACGAGAACGCCGTCATGTTGCGCGTAGAGGGCGGCATATTGCGGGAAGTGCAGCAGATGGGCGCGCCCATAGGCACGCGCATTTCCGTAAATCGCTTGTATTTCAATACGCCAGTACGCGCCAAGTTTCTCAAAGGGATCACGACCGAGCTCAACCATTGCATCGATATCGTGCAGCGCCTCGCCCTCGCCAATACGGGCGTGGGATTTCAGCTGACCCACAACGATCGTATGCTTCTTGATGTGCCTGAACATGCATCGCTGCGCGATCGTATCGCGCTCATCTGGGGACTCGGCTTTGTTCGCGATATGGTTGAAGTGGAGGGCGAGAAAAACGGATTTACCGTTAAAGGACTTGTGGGAACGCCTGAATTGACGCGGGCATCACGATCCCACCAATTCTTTTTTGTCAATGGACGTCCCGTTTCCAATCCATCACTCCAATATGGGCTGCAAGACGCTTTCCGTGGCTTGCTCACCGTGGGCAGACACAGTACCGCCGTGCTTCTGCTCACCTTGAACCCAAGACAAGTGGATGTGAATATTCATCCTACGAAACGGGAGATTCGATTCAGAGAGGAACGAGCCGCCCATGATGCCGTCCGCGACATTGTCCGTGATGCACTCTCCCGATTCAGCAAAGCCGATGCAGAAATTGCAGCCGCCCATGCCGCCATCGTTACAGCTCCCCATGTCATTACGGAAGAAATCGCTGTGCCGCCCACGTCACAAAAAGAGGAGCACGTGTCGGAGGAGCTAAGACAGGAAGAAACTCAGATGTCCGCGCCGGTACAAAGCCTTCAGAGCCAACCGGTCTTTCAACCGCCGCAGATGACTAAGCCGGAACCGGCGGCACTCGATTCCGAAACGAAAGAATTGCCCGGCTTCGAATCTAGGCACATAGCCCATGAGACGCTGAAAGAATCGGGTGTTCAAAGCTTGGTTCCCCAGGGCTGTTTCGAGCCTTTGACTGAAATCGGCGATGCGCCCCTGCAATTGTTTGAAACCTATCTGCTCGTTCCCGACGGAGAACGCCTTTTGATCATTGATCAACATGCTTTACATGAGCGCTTAAATTATGATGCCTTGCTCAGTGAACTTGAAAATAATGAATACCCCATACAACAACTGGTTGTTTCAGAAGTTTTTGAAGTAGCCCCATCACAAGTGGCGCTCCTCGAATCCCACCTTGACGATTTCATGCGTTTGGGCATAGAATTGGAATCTTTCGGCGGCACCTCCTTTCAAGTGAGTGGTGTTTGTCATCTTTATAATGAAAGCCGCATACCCGATGTGGTCTTAGACGTTCTTGAACACTTCGCGCAAGGCCGCCTCTTCGACCAAGAAACCATGTGGGAAACGCTGCTGCGCACCGCAACCCGGGCCTGTAAAGCTTCCATCAAAGCGGGGGATTCCTTGACCTCACAAGAACGCCGTCATTTGTTGGACGGCTTTCGTAAACTAAGGCCTCCCTATACCTGTCCCCACGGGCGTCCTATTTTGGTTGAGATCACCCGCCAGCAAATGGAAAAGAGTTTTCGGAGGATTCAGTGAAGCGAGCCATTGCCGTGGTAGGACCTACCGCCTCGGGGAAAACTACCCTTGCCATCGCCCTTGCCCAAAAATTACAAAGCGAAATTTTATCGGCCGATTCCATGCAGTTTTATCGGGGCATGGAAATTGGTACTGCTGCACCCACTGCAGAAGAACGAAAAGCGGTACAGCATCACTTTGTGGGATTTCTCAACCTTGACGAGACTATGGCGGCAGGAGAATTTGAGCGGATCGCCCGTGAAAAAGCCATGCAATTGCTCCAACGCAAGTTGACGCCTGTACTCGTTGGTGGTTCCGGACTCTATGTGAGCGCTTTTATTGACGGTCTCTTCAGCGGTCCCGCCAGAGATCCCCAATTGCGGCAAGCCTTGCGTGAAAGAGCGCGTCTCGAAGGCAATGCCGCCATGTATGACGCGTTGAAAAAAATTGACCCTGATTATGCCGCCGTCCTCGCCAATGAAAATGATCTGGTACGTATTATCCGGGCACTCGAAGTATATGAGCTGAGCGGACGCCCTTATTCTGTCTGGCATCAAGAACACCAAAGCAACAAAGACCGCTGGCACGTTACCCAAGTGGCACTGCAATGGGAACGTGAAATACTCTACGAACGTATTAACCAACGGGTACGCCAAATGATGCATGCGGGCTGGATCGAAGAGACACAGCGGCTCCTTGACAGCGGGCACGGCGCACAAATTGAACGCCTGAAAGCCCTCGGTTACCGCGAAATCGTGTCTATGATTCAGGGGCACACAACCCTTGAAGAGGTCATCGAAACCATAAGCAAGCAACACCGCCGCTTTGCCAAACGGCAACTGTCTTGGTTTCGTGCCGATAAACGGGTTCACTGGCTGCGCTGCGCCGAAGAGCCGAAGCTCGACGACCTTACCGAGCAAACGCTCCGCCTCTTTCATGAGGAGGTTTAAGGATCTGCTGCACGTCCCCCCCCCCAGCACACCCTAACGCGCTGATGTTCGTTTACGTCGCTATGGTGTGTGGAGACCAACGTGGATATCCGAGCTACGGCGTATAACGCCGCGCCTCGATGATGTCTCTTTTTTCGGACCGCTTGCATTTCAACCTTGAATCCGCCGGATGGCTCAGGGGCTTGCATCAAAGACGCGGCTTAACGTACTATCAGCACACGGGGAATCATGAGATTCTCAAGGTAAATATCTCTTATTAGCAATGAATAAGGACAATAACTATGTGGTTTTCCGGTATATCAGATGAGGCAGGACAAGATATTGCAACACAAATCAAAGCGCATCAGGAACTCAACTGGAAATGGTTGGAATTGCGCGCTATAGACGGTGTTAACCTCACGCAGATCAGTGACGCTGATTTTGACGCAGTCTATGGGGCGGTAAGTGATGCGGGCATGGGCGTATCTTGCTTTTCCAGTGCCATCGCCAATTGGGCACGCCCCATCACCGGCGATTTCAATGTGGACGCAGAAGATCTCACCCGTGCCATACCTCGGATGCACCGCTTTGGCACCTCTTTTATACGGGTCATGAGCTATCCCAACGATCCCGATAATCCCGTGAGCGATGAGGTATGGCGCAAAGAATCCATTTCACGGATGCGCCAATTGGCACGTATCGCCGAGGACGGCGGTGTCATACTGGTTCATGAGAATTGCAGTGGCTGGGGCGGACTCTCGGCAGAAAACAGTAATATACTGCTGCGCGAAGTGGATAGTCCTGCGTTAAAGGTTGTCTTTGATACGGGCAACCCCGTCACCTACGGGCAGGACGCTTGGGAATATTATCAGACTGTATTGCCTGATATTGTCTATGTCCATATCAAAGATGCCGTAAAAATAAACGGTGAGGATCACTACCGTGTCTGCGGTGAGGGAGACGGACGGGTTAAAGATATTGTTGCCGATCTGTTCCGCCGCGGCTATGACGGCGGTCTGTCTATCGAACCTCACCTTGCCGCCGTTATTCATACGGGACAAAAGGCCGATGACGCTGAGCGTCTCTATCAATCCTATACAGACTATGGGCGGCGTCTGATGGAAATCGTTGCTGAGATACAGTCCGCCTGAGTTCACCTTGTTGTTTACTACTTTCTAATCCCGGATCTTTTTGTGTCTATAACGGAGTGCTTTCTTAATTTCAGGAATAACTGGTCATGAAACGTATTGCAGTATTAACGAACGGCGGCGATGCGCCGGGCATGAACCCCGCTATTAGGGCTGTTGTGCGAACAGCCATAGCCCATGGCGTCGAGATCTTCGGTATACAACGGGGCTACCAAGGGCTTATCGAGGATGCCATCGAAGCCTTCTCTGCACGCTCCGTGAGCGGCATCATCCATCATGGCGGCACCATTTTGCGCACGGCGCGCAGTCAAGAATTCAGGACTGAAGCGGGACTCGTCAAGGCGGCGCAGCGGCTGCGTCAACGAGGTATTGAAGGCTTGATCGTTATCGGCGGAGACGGATCCTACCGCGGCGCTTACAGTCTTTGGGAAAAACAGGGTATTCCTTGTGTCGGTATCCCGGGCACGATTGACAATGATATTGGCGGTACGGAATATACGATTGGATTTGATACGGCATTGAATACGGCCATGGAAGGTATTGACCGTCTCCGCGATACGGCTGCATCCCACGACCGTATTTTCTTTGTCGAGGTCATGGGCAGGCATAGCGGGTTTATTGCCATGTACAGCGGTTTGGCGGGCGGCGCGGAAGCGATCCTCGCCCCGGAAAGCGCCACCGATATTCCCGCTCTTTGTGAGGATCTCCGCGAGATGAGCCGCCGCGGAAAAACATCGATGATTGTTGTGGTCGCAGAAGGGGATGATGCGGGAAATGTCTTTACTGTAGCGGAAAAAGTTGCCGCCATATCCGAGTTCAAGGATGTGCGTGTTTCTGTGCTGGGTCATCTGCAGCGCGGCGGCGCGCCCACGGCCTTTGATCGGGTTTTGGCGCTGCGTATGGGCGCGGCGGCAGTGGAAGCCCTCCTCGACGGTTCCCAAGCCGATATGATTGTCATGGAAAAGAACCGCATCGGAAAGCGGCCGATCCAAGATTCATGGACCATTAAAAATTGTTTTGATCCGGATTTATTTCGCGTGTCCCGACTCTTAAACGTATAATAAACCTTGTTAAAGAAATGGCGTTTTTGTCGGGGCGGCGTTTAGGGTAGAACAGCACGCTGCCCCGCGACGGATGATCGATGAAAGCCGAAACGCCTGTTCCGCCGTTCCGGATCTATGAAGGTACATGTCTTGCATTTGTTGACCCGCTACATTCTTGGAAAAATCTGGCCGCCTGCGCTCCTTGCCGCGGGGGTGGTTAGCTTTGTGGTGGTCGGCGGCGCAGTTCGTTCGCAAATGCGTGAGATCGCCGATAAGATCCCCATCAGCCAAATGGCCGTGGGTGATATTGCTCAAATCGGTTTGTACGCCTTACCCACCATGGTGGGCTATATCTTTCCCATATCCTTTTTGCTCGGCATCATGTTTGTGTTTGGCCGCTTGGCGCAGCACAGCGAATTGATTGCCATGAAGGCAGCGGGAATCCCGCTCAAGCGCATTGTCATGCCTGTCGTATTCTTGGGCATGGCGCTGAGCGTGGCCGCCTTTTGGGTGGCAGATCAGGTGCAGCCCTGGGCGTATCGGCGCTTGATCCAGCTTGTCACCTTTGAATTGCCTTTGCGCATGACCGTGGACGCGCTGCCTACGGGGGTCATGCACGAAGTGGGTGATTGGCGCGTGTATCTGGGGGATCGCGAAGCGGACGGGAGCCTGCGCGATATTGTTATTTTGCAGCCGAAACAAGAGGGCGCCAACGCCTTTTATGCAGACCGTGCCCGGCTGGTTAAGCGGGACGGGAAAACACAGCTGATCTTAAATGAAGGCTACTACATTCCTGCTGATCCGAGGCAGCATTTCAGCTTTGAGACCATGGAAACGTCTGCGCCGTTGCCGCGGGCAGGAAAAATGGCGGGTGCCGGTGAGGGCTTCACCCTTGCCCAGCTGCGCGCCGAGGAAGCGCGTCTCGCTCAGGTCTTTCAAGAAACCAGCTCTTTGCCTGCAGGCGTTGAGCTGCGCAATATCCGGCTAAAGATTAAGAACAGACTAGCCTTCCCGCTCATGTGTCTCGCTGTCAGCATTGTGGGCGCGCCCTTGGGCGCACGATCAAAACGGACGGGCCATTCCTATGCCTTCACCTTGGGTTTGGGACTCATCGGTCTCTATTTTGTCTTGCGCAAGCTCGTTGAACTATCGCTCTTGCTGCCCCTGCCGCTCACCATTGCATTGGGGCAAATCCCCAACTTGCTCCTGTGCATTTTGGGGCTCATACTCATCTGGCGGGTGGACCGCGTATGAACCGCTACGACCGCTACCTCACAAGGCGCATGATCGAGACCCAATTCAAAGTGCTCGTGTCCATGATTCTGCTTGTGTCGGTTATTGATCTGATTGTCACCCGACAGGACGCCATCCTAAAATATCAAGTGCCCCTTACCGTTGTACTCCGTTATTATATAACCCTTATTCCGACCATTCTCTTTGAATTTCAGGCCGCTGCCATTGCCGTACTCGTGGCTGCGCTGATCGTGTTGGGCAAAGCCGCCCAGGACCGAGAGATCACAGCCTTGCTTGCAGGGG